>NZ_JAPCJA010000036.1:0-52599 GCF_027707745.1 Aeromonas sp. QDB23 | reverse complement strand
ATCCGTCCGCCTTCGATACCCGCATGTAGCCGATCAGCACCTTTTCACCCGTCACGTATACGTTCGATTATGTGACATTGTGTGCCGGAAAGCTCAGGCCGTCAAAATTCGTCACTTAACCCGTCATTCTGTCTAAGACACGCAAAGGGTCCGTCAGGCTCATAATGTGACAGAAATTCCGCGGGGATACCTTCCTTCGCGAAGGTGGCGCGCAACTGTTCCAGGGAAGCGGGGTCGCGCCTACCATAGGAAGCCAACGCGAACAGTGAGCGTGCCGTCTCGGGGTTGTGCCGCGCTTCAATGATGGCCTCGTCGATGGCCTGGACTGCACGCTGCCAGTGATTGATGGGTTCGGGCTTCGGCGTTTTCGTCGGCAGGCCACTGGTGAAACCTGTTTGGGGTTCTGACCAGAACAGCTTTGCCTGCTCGCCTGGCGGGCTGATGTCCCTCACCTCAATCAAGCTGATTGCCGTTGCCGCCGCCTCCAGCATCTGTAACCGTATTACCGGGTTCAAGGTTTCATACGGTCGCCACAAACTTTGCCCAGCACGCAGCGGATGCCCGCAGCCTTCCCAGACTTGGCGGAGATACCCCGCGCAGGTTCCGCACGCGGAAAGCGGGGTGTTCAGCTCATCGAGCAGCGTGCGAAGAAGTCGAAACCACAATCCGGCGTGGATGCGTCGGCGCGGCAGCTCCACGTGACCGGTCGTCAGTGCCTGCCAGGTACGCTGATCCATCGCCGCAATCGCGTCGCTGGCGGTGCGCGGTTCGGCGTCGGCGTTCTCCCAGCCGAGAAACCGCCCAGGCACTCCCCAATAGGATTCCAGCCAGCAGCCATGCAGCGGGCAGCTCAGCATCAGGGGCAGCTTCCAAGCGAGCAGTACGGCTTGGTTCTCTGGATCGTTTAGGCAGAGCGGACAGGCGCGGTGTATCGGCTGGCCGGGCAGCCAGGCACGCCAGCTCGTGATGGATCGTGTCTTTCGGCGGAGTCTTGGCAGCAGCACCGAGAGCTGAAATGCATAGGTTTCCAAGGCGTCTGGAATCTTGTCATCAAGGCTGTCCAGTAGCCAAGGCACCCATCCGGCGAAACTCATACAGCGCAGCCGGTCCAGCTCGATGCCGCTCCGCTGGGAGAGCATCGTCAGCAGCGACAGTGGTGGCGCAGTGTCCAAGTCATCGACCTGACCGTAGCCAAGATCGTGCTCCAGCAGCTCGGACAGTTCCATGTGATAGCAAAGGGCCACGCGGTTGAGCCACGAAGACAGGGCTTCGCCTTCCCTGGGAGCCGGATGCAATGGCCAGCGCAGCGCTGGCTTCACATCAGTTCCCGCTCGAATTGCCGACGCCGCTCGCTGGGTCCGGTGTAATCGGCCATGCCGAGCGTGCGGTGGTTGATCGCTTCCTCTCCGCTCTCCACGGCGGCGACGGCCGCTGCCATCAACAGGTGTGCCAACTCGCCAATGGTGCCCTCGCTACGCGTGAGCAGGTAGCGGGCCATATCCAGCGTGGCAATCGACGAAGGTCGCCGTAGCGGGAGCGAAGCCGCGAAGCTGGCCAGCAGTGAGCAGCAATCGTCGTTGGCCTCCCATACCGGCAGCAGCATCGGCTCGAACCGGTTCTCCAACTGATCGTCCGAACGGATGACCAGATAGGCGTCGCGTGTGCCGACCCCGGCCAGCGGAATGCGCAGCTCGTTGCCGAGAAAGCGCAGCAGGTTGAGAAATTCCCGGCGGTTGACGCTATTGCCGGCCAGGACGTTGTGCAGTTCGTCGATCACCAGCATACGCACACCGACCTTGCGCAGCAGTGCCAGAGCCAGTTGCTCCATTTCCGGCAACCGTGGGCGTGGGCGCAGCGGCGCGCCCATCGCGGCGAGCAGCGCGACGTAGAAGCGGATCACGGACGGCTCGGACGGCATCTGCACGACCAACACTGGGATGTACTCCTGGTCGGCGTCGGAGCTGGCCGGGTGGGTGCGGCGGAACTTCTCGACGATCATCGACTTGCCATTGTTGGTCGGGCCGACCAGCAGCAGGTTGGGCATGCGTTGCTTGTTTGGCCACGCATAAAGGGCTTCCAGCCGGTTCAGCGCCTCGACCGCGCGCGGATAGCCGATCCAGCGGTCGGCGCGAAGGCGCTGGATGCGCTCGTCCGCCGGCAGCCGAGCCAGCCCCTGCGCCGCCGGCAGCAGGTGGGACAGGTCGATGATGGGATATTGGTCCACGGCTACCACTCCTCAATCTGGTCGAACGGTTTGGCGGGCGGCAAGTTGTCTGCCTGCGGGTCGGCAATATCCGTATCCGGCGGAACGGGCTTGTCCGGCCGAGCTGATGTCTTGAGATGCTGGCGGCGATCCGCGTCACGCCGCGCCTTGCGTGTGGCCTTCTGCGCGCTGGTCACAATCTCACGCATCTGGCCGATCATGCGGAACAGCGCCGACTCATCCACCTGTTCGCGCCCTTGCTGCCGCAGTTTCGCCAGCGCCTGCCGTTGTTCCCACAAGGTGACAGCCGGATGTGACAAGGTACGGTAGGGAATTTCCAGGTAGTGCTGCCCCTCCGGTTCCAGCACCCAGATGCGGCTGATGTCGCGCTGGTCGCGCCGGATCAGGAAGGCGGGTAAACGGTCGCGCCGAGCGATCCACGGTTTGAGCGCGTCAGCGTAGTAGTGGATGTGGTCGATGACGAAGCCAGTGCGGGTCAGGGTGCGGCGGAGGATGGGCAGAAAATCGACCAGAAAAGCTGTGGCGCGAGTGACGACGGCCGGTACGCCGGCACGCGCCACGGCCTCGGCCCAGCGCGCGGCCGGCGGTTGGAGCAGGCCGTTGTGCACCGAACCGTGGTAGGTGCCGACCGCCAATGTGAGCCAGCGCTCTAGCTCGCGCAGCGTCAGGGCGGCCTTGTTTTCGGAATCGTAGTCGCCGCGCTGGTCAGGGTTGGAGAAGGTCGTTCCCGGCAGTTCGTCGTGAATCATCTGCATCGCCGTGCCGATGATCCGTTCCACGATGCCCCCATAGTGGGGCTGTCCCAGCGGGCGATAGTCCAGCCGGATGCCATGCTGCTCGCAGCCACGGCGCAGCGCTTCGCTCTTGAACTCGGCCGCGTTGTCCAAGTAAAGCAGTATGGGCTTGCCGCTCATCGGCCAGTCCATTTCCACGTTCAGCCCTTCCAGCCAGGGACGCTTGTCGCAGGCGATATGCGCCAGGCACAGACCGACCGAGACGGCAGACGGCGCTTCCAGCGTGACGACCATACCGAGCACGCAGCGGGTGAACACGTCGATGGCTAGGGTCAGGTACGGGCGGCCAATCGGTTGCCGGTCGCGCTCATCGACTACGATCAGGTCGATGACCGTATGGTCTATCTGCACCTGCTCCAGCGGCGCGGTCACGGCAGGAGGCTCGCCGCCAACACCTTGTAGGTCACGAGCGGCATCCTGGCCTTCCCGTCGGCGAATGACCTTGCGCGGGTCAAGGCTAGCGATCCGTAAGGCCACGGTATTGCGCGCCGGCACTCGCAGTTTTTGAGCCTTGCACACCTGAGTGACTTCGCGGTGAAAGGCCGCTAGGCTGCGCTTCTGCTTGGTCAGGAACCGCTTTTGCAGTAGCTCGTGGATGACGCGCTCGACCGGTTCCGGCAAGCGCCCCTTACCTTTACCTCCACCGGACTGGCCGGGCACCAGATCCGTCACGAGGCCGCTGCCTTGCCGGGCACGCCGGATCAGAACGTACACCTGCCGCCGAGACAAGCCCAGCGCCTGAGCCGCCATATCGGCCGCTTCGTGCCCGACCGTCTCCGACTGCGCCAACGGGCCGATGATCTCCGCACGACGGCGCGCACGCTCCCAAGCCTCATCAGGCAGAGTGGCCACGCCTTGTTCTGGAATCCGTGGGGTGTCCGTCGCCATGCTCACCTCGCTTTGGTGCACACGAGTATTGAGCATAGTCGAGATTGGTGCAGATCACTTCTGATATTGAACTGTCAGGAGCTGGCTGCACAACAGCCATTACGCCCAATCAACTGGTGCAGTCGTCTTCTGAAAATGACAAAGGTGCCTATTTCGTGAGTGTCACTAGGGCTTGCCCTATTGACCGGGAGGAGACCATGGCACTGGTAGGTTATGCACGCGTGAGCACGGTAGGCCAGAGCCTGGATACCCAGCTTCAAGCGCTGGCCGAGTGCAGCAAGATTTTCCAAGAGAAGGTGAGCGGCGCCAGCGATGACCGGCCCCAACTCGCCCTGCTGTTGGATTGTGTGAATGAGGGGGATGTGGTGATGGTGACCAAGCTGGATCGCCTGGCACGCAACACTCGCCACCTGTTGGAAATTTCGGAGTACCTGCAACAGCGACAAGTGGCCCTGCGCATCTTGAACCTAGGCGTCGACACCTCAACCCCGACCGGCAAGTTGATGCTGACCATGATCGGCGCCATCGCCACCTTCGAGCGGGAGCTGATGCTGGAACGCCAAGCCGAGGGGATTGAGCTCGCCAAACGGCGTGGGGCCTACAAGGGCCGCAAGCCCACCGCGATGGCAAAGGGGCGCGAGGTGCTGGCGCTAGCCAAGCGAGGGTTACCCAGGGCCGAGATCGCGAGGCAGACGGGGATCAGCATTTCCAGCGTGCAACGCATCCTCAGGACAACAGAAAAATAATGCCGGGGTATCTCCTGGCGCATCGGATTCGTATTCAACACAAGGAAGAAAAATAATGAAAAAACATCATCATCTCTCGTTAATTGCCGCGTTGGTCCTCAGTGCTTGCGGCGGTGGCAGCGACAACAGCAGTAGTGATAATGGCGGCAATGGCGCTCCTGCCGATATCACCCTAACCGGTCGCGCCCTCTCCGGCGACTATCTGGCTGGGCAAGCCGCCTGCCTGGACCTCAACGCCAACCAGCAATGTGACAACGGCGAACCGCAGACCACCACCGACAGTCAGGGGCGTTTCAGCTTCACCCTGCCAGAAACGCAGCAAGCCGACGCCCGTCAGGCATGGGCTATTCTTGCTGCTCCTGCCACCTCGCTGAAGGCTGCTGCTCGGGCCGCCGCTACCCCAACCCTGTTCGGTTACGTTGACGGTGCCGAGTTTGTGGTCAGCCCCTATACCCACGATTTGGTCACCCGAACCGACCCTGAGCAGCGCAAGACCCACTATCAATCCAGCATCGCCACCAAGGAGAAACAACTGATTGCCAGCGAGCTGGGACTGACGACTCAAGAGGCCAGCGAACAGAAGCTGTTTGGCGACTATCTGGCGGCGGGTGACGAACACAGTGCGGCCCTGGCTGAAGAGGCAGCCACCAAAGAGCAGCAACTCGTTGAGGCAAGCACCCTGCAAGCCAAGCTGGCGGCGGCCCTTGCCACCAGCAACCCGCAAGGATGGCAATCGGTCACGGTTAGCATTCGCAACCTGCGCGAGTACAACCGCAATCAGGACATCTGGCAGCTAATCCGCCTGCAAGAGGTTGTCTACACCAAACGGGTTGAGGCCATCGAGACGACCCGCACCGAGAGCACCCGCTGGCTGCTCGATGAGCAGGGAGGCTACGATGCCCAGCAGCCACTGCGCCGCTTTATCGACGAGGAGCACAAGAACTGGGACAGCAAGCAATATAGCCTGCACTCCGCTTGGGACTGGACCTACGACGAGAGCGGCAATGCCACCGTCAAAGGCGAGAGTATCCGCAGCGGCACCTTCAGTCAGGATGCGAATGGTCTCTACAGCTACCACACCACGGAGTTCACCAACGAGGGCACGCCCGTTCCCCATGACACGGCCCCGTTGCCTGAGGATAGTTATTGCGAAGGCTTCGACATCCAGGCCGAGTTCGCCCGCTGGCAAGCCAATCCAAGCCTGACGGCGCTCGACCAGTGTGTAGGCAATGTCCTGCAAAGCGATGACCAGGAGAACCTCGACAGCCAGGGCGCATGGACACAGCACCGCGCCCTGACCTTCTGGCTCAGAGGGGAAGACCCCATCAATCCCAATGGCCCCCCCAGCAGCTACGAAACCCGCACCAGCGTTGTCACTGTGCAAGGGGATACGCAGTTTGTGAACCAACTGGATAACCAGGCTCTGACCATCAACGCCCCAGCGTTGGGTCAGTCTCCCTTCAACCTCACCCGCGATGACAAGCTGAGCCATACCGGTGACAGCGCCATCAAATTGGCCCAGCCGATTTGTGGCGGGTGCGCGGCGACCGAACTCGACAGCAGCATCCCCGGCTTTGGCAAGGTCGAGCTGCAAAACTACAACCCGACCCGCTGGCGCTCGCTGGCCGGGGCCTATCTGGAGCAGGATCACCAGAAGCAGGCGAATGGCTTCACCCTCGCTAATCGCTTCTACCAGTTGGATGTACAGCAGCCTGATGGGCTGACCAAGCCATTGTTCTTGAAATACGCGGGCAATAGCACGCCGTTTATGACTCAGGACTGGCAGTTTGATAGTGCCAGCCAGACCCTGACTGCCACCCATCACTACACCCCCGTTGCCGACCTTGCCGATGTCTGGCCACTGCCACACCAGGTCATGCAAGGTGACGCGTTGGAACTGAAGGCAACCGTCAAGCTCGTGCAATCCAACGGCTTGCCCAGCGCCACGCAGACCACGGCGGTTGATGGCGGTAATGCCATCAGCACGCCCACTTTCGCAGAAGGGCTCTTCAGCTCGCCGCTGCGCTGGAGCGTGCAGAGCAGCGATACCAGCCCAGATGGCCAAGAGTTCGCCGAACTGCTGTTTGGCACCGCGCCGCTGAGCTTCAAGGCCAGCCGTGAGGCGGGTATCAGCCAGGGTATCTGTGGCGGCGACCCCGCCACCGTGCGTCAGGAATTGCTGTTCGCACCGGTTGGCGGGGACATGGTAGTGAGCGTGGTCTGCGATGGTGTCGATGTGGCGCAGCAATATCTGCTGCGCGTGACCACACCGTTCAACGGCACAACCTTCCAGGCAGAGCTGCAATTCTTTGCCGATGGCGCCAACATCTACCGGGAGGCCCCATTCGAGCGTACCCAGCTCACCTTCACCAAACAGTAAGCCTCACTCGTTCGACAACATAAATCCCACAGGGCGTCACCACATGGTGACGCCCTTTTTCATTTTCAGTTCATAAGGAACCGCTATGACCATGCCCCCTCTCAACCTCGGCGACCACCTCGCCGTCCAGCGCCTCGGCTACAGCCACCACGGTCTCTATGTCGGCGACAGGCAGGTGATCCACTACCAGGGACCGTTTGCCAACGATGACCGGACAGGCCAAATCGTTCTGTGCTCGCTCGATGATTTTCACAGCGAGCAGCCGCTACAGGTGCTCTCTCACCCAAGCCGTCCGTTCAGTCCGGAAGAGTGCGTGGCACGGGCGTTCTCCCGCTTGGGCGAGCAGGACTATCACCTGCTCTTTAACAACTGCGAGCACTTTGTGCAGTGGTGCATTGAGGACCGGCACAGCTCACCCCAGGTGAACCAGGCCACCACCGCCCTCGCGGCCACCGGCAGCCAGTTGCTTAAATCCAGCCAAGGCAGTCAGGCCATCACCAGCGCCTTGATGGGGGCCTCCGCCAGCTTGGCCAGCGTTCCGGCGACCAGCAGCACCATCTTGTCTGTCACCGCCATCAGCGCCCCGGCATGGGCACCGCTGGCCGTGGGCGTTGCGGTCGCCTATGGCACACACCGGTTATTTAAATGGCTCACCGATGACTAACCCCTTCATTCATCGCTCAACCACTTCATCACCACGCAAGGAAAAATCCCATGACCATCATCTTCAACCAGGACGGTATCAGCCTGCCCGTGAGTCAGGCGCTGCTGATCCTGCTCAACCAAGAAGCAGAGCGTACCAACCTCGACCTGGTGCGTTGCACCCAGCTCACCTTCCACTTCCGCAACCCCGGTTACAGCGCCGAGCAAGGCGGCGTTCATCCGGTCGAGATCCGCTTGGTACGTGGTCTCGACGATTGGCTGTTCGATTACGTCACTGATTTCAGCTATCAGGGGCTGGGGCAAGATGCGGAGCTTTGTAAAGAGCTTGATTTCAACTTCCTCGACGGCGAGCACGTTATGCAGGGCTGGGGGCCGCTCCGGCTGGCAGAGGCGCGAGAGCTGTTCGCGCTGTGGCAGCGCAACTTCATCGCCTACTGCGGACTGGAGTGCTTCAGCGTCACCGTCAGCGGGAACTAGGAAGTATCGGTAATCCGCTGACCCACTCACCGCAATCCCCCCTTTATCGCAAAAAAGCACACCCCACCGGCCCCCATCGGCCAGTGGGGCGAACGCTTTGGAGGATCAATCATGTTGCATCAGAAACTCACCGCCGGGGAGCAACCCGGCACCTATCGGGTGACCGACTTAGTCACCGACGACGACTTGCTCACCATCGCCCAGGCGTTGGCCCGCCAGAAGCTCGCCAAAGGCGTAGCCCTCACCGACAAGCATCTGGCCCACCAAGCGCTACAAGGGCTGCTGCAAACGCGGGATCGCGAAGTGTTCGCCGCACTGTTCCTCGATAACCAGCACCGGATCTTGGCCTACGAGGAGCTGTTTCTCGGCACCCTCTCCGCTGCGACTGTCTACCCCCGCGACGTGGTCAAGCGGGCGCTGCACCACAATGCCGCCGCGCTGATGCTGGTCCACAACCATCCCTCAGGTTACCCAGAACCCAGCCGTGCAGATATCGAGACCACTCAGCGACTGCAAAGCGCCCTAGCGCTGGTCGATATCCGCACGCTGGATCATCTGGTGGTGGGGGCGGAGGGCGTGGTGTCGCTGGCAGAGCGTGGGCATTTGTAACGGTTACGCCAGTCAAGAGGTCCGCTTGGGACACGGGTGATAAACCAGGGTCCAGCGGTGACCTGTATGACGACCGAACATCAATTGGAGTAAAGAACATGAGCACGATAGGCAGTTGGGGATTACATACCCAGGTTCAACCCCGTTTTGGCGCACGGGCCATTGTCGAACGAAGCGGAGTCTCCCTACTCTGGGATCGCAGCGGCGTCTATGGCAATGCTGACGACCAGTGGCTCACCGACATCGACACCGTTTTACCGGGGTTTATTGAGCGCCTTGGCAGCCTCTTTCGGCAAGGGGAATTGCTGAGCGACCAGGACAAATTGGTGACATTGAGGCAAGGGGAATGGGTCTGCCTGGCCAATCCAAGGGCCAGCTATGGTTACCTCTATCTGGATGTCTACCGGCAAGCAGACGACAGTGCTCGAGCCACAGAGGCGTAAAGCCGACACAGAGGGTGCCCTTGCACTGAAACTGACTAGCTGAAATTCAACCATTTAGCGGTAGCAACTACATGAGAAGAGCCAGACCGATTGAACTCGGTCTGGCTCTTCTTTTTTTCACCTGCGCGATGCGCGGCTCAGTAAATGGGGGGATCTAGCCCAATTACTTCACCACCGCCATCAACTTGCCGAAACTATCGACCACGTCGTACTTCACATTTTCCGGAGCGAAGCGGCGGTTCATCTCGTCGAAGAACTTGCGGGCGCATTTGATCTTGGTTTTCTCGATCTCCCGTAGATCCATTGACGATATAGATCCCTTGGTTTCGGCCACGAAGTAGATGTGCTTGACCGACCCTTCCTTGAACGAGATAGCCCAGTCGGGGTTATAGTCGCCGACTGGCGTCGGGATCAAGAAGCCACGGGGCAGCTTGGCGTAGACCACCACTTCATTACTCGCATCCAGTTCTTTGACGAACTCCCGTTCGATGTTGGAATCCGTCACCACATAGTCGTAGATATGCCGCTTGAGCTTCTCTCCGGCCTTGCTGAAATCCTGCTTGCTCTGGCCGGTCGTGAAGATATCCAGCTCGAACTTGTCTTCCGTCGGGTCATAGGCCAAGTGCTCGATGATCACCGTGGCTTTCTGCTCGTTGATGAGGCGAATGGCCTCAGCGATAAAGCTCTCCGGGTTGGTCCTAAACTGAGCAAACACATCGGCATCGAGTCCCTTGAGCATCTGTGCGACAGTGCGACGGGTGAGCTGCGTCCCCTCTGCCAGCTTGCCGATCAGGTCGTATTTCACCGCAGAATGGATAGAGGTGTGGTTGGCCTGGGTTTCTGTACTCTTCAACTTAAAAGCGGTGCCTTCCTGAAGACCATCGTAGGTAACCGAACCAATCTGCTCACCCTGCTGGATGGTGTATTGCAACGGCGTGACCTTCAATCCGTTTGAGCCCTTGCTGTTAAGCACCGCAATCGTCTTCTGCACCAACTCGTCCGAATCGAACTCGACGGTGTAGGCTGCCTTGCGGTTGATGCGATCCCAGAGAGCCTTGAATTCCTGCTTCTCAAAGTTGGCGTTGAGTGGATTCTGCTTCGGGCGGCGGTCATCCCCAATATCGGGCAACTGGCTCTCGCTAAAGACACCGTCCACCAGCTTGAATACCTGTTCACCGAGCGGGGCCAGCTCCTCTGGCAAATCGGCCAAGGCGTGATTTTTTTTGGCTTGGTGGTACTTCTCGGTCACGTTGCGCTTCTTGTCCACATAGCCGTTTTGGATCAGATAGAACTCGATATCGCTCGCCTGGTCTTCCGTCACGACAACCGACCCCGTTGGTGTAGTGACCATTTTTCCAGTGAAGAATGCCTTATCCGCAATGCGTGGTCGTGCCGACAGAGATTCACTGATATCTCGTTGCAACGCTGCCACGAAGTCTTTGTAACTCTCACTGGCCACCACCGTCAGCACGTTGATGTCGTGAACGGTGGCCGGATGATCCATCCGGTCCCCATTCTGATTGACCGCCAGGCGCAAGCCACGGCCCACTTCCTGACGGCGCGAAATCGTATTGTCGCTGTGCTTGAGGGCGCAGATCACAAACACGTTGGGGTTGTCCCAACCCTCGCGCAGGGCCGAGTGCGAGAAGATAAACCGCACCGGCTCAGCCAGCGACAACAGCCGCTCCTTGTCTTTGAGGATCAAATCGTAGGCGTCCACATCATCGGACTGGCCCGCATTCTCGCCGCGAGCCGCCACCTTGGAATCAACGTCACGTTTGGTCTTCTTGTCGATAGAGAAATAGCCGTTATGGGTTTTCTCAGCCGGAATGCCTTTCAGATACTGGGTGTAGGGCGTCTCATAGCGCAGCAGATCCTTCAGATAGAGCGCGTACTCTTCTTCAAAGATCCGGGCGTACTCGCCTTTCTCATCGCTGGCACTGTAATCACGATACTTGGCCACCTCGTCGATGAAAAAGAGCGTCAGGACTTTCACCCCTTGGCTAAACAGCACCATCTCCTTGTCGAAGTGGGCCTTGATGGCTTCGCGGATCTGGATCTGGCGCAGCGTTCTTTCATCCACATCACCCATGGCATCGCCCACCACCAGCTCAACACCATTGGTAAAGCTCAAGGTATCGCTGTTGGCATTGATGTCAGAGACCACGAATCCATCGCGATACTGCTCAAGCTCATTGGACAGATCGAACAGGTTGTCGCCCTTGCCGAGCTTGCGGGTGACCCGCTTGATATTACCGCCAGCCAGCTTTTGCTCGAACTCCACCACCGCCACCGGCGGCTTTTTGTTTGAAATCTCAATGGCCTGCAAATAGAGGTAAGCATGGGTGCCCGCCAGCCCCTTCACCGAGATACCGCGCACCGCTATCTTCTTCACCAGTTTCTGGTTGTAGGCATCGAGCGCATCGAGCCGGTGGATCTTGTTGTGCGTGGTCTTGTGTGTGGCGGAGTAACGCAGCACCATCAAGGGGTTGAAATTCACCAGCGAATCCAGCGTCTTGCCGCCTTCCATCTTCTGCGGCTCATCCAGGATCAAGATGGGGCGGTTGGCGCTGATCACATCGATCGGTCGGCGCGACTGGAAATCATCGAGCACTTCGTAAATGCGGCGGTTATCCTTGCCGGTCGCATTGAACGCCTGTACGTTGATCACCATCACATTGATACCGGCGTCCGATGAAAAGCTCTCCAGATGATGCGGCTCTTTGGAGTTGTAGATAAAGAAGCGGGCCTTCTTGTGATAGGTCTCCAGGAAGTGATCTGCCGTTATCTCCAGCGACTTGGCCACCCCTTCGCGAATGGCGATGCTGGGCACCACGATGATGAACTTGCTCCAGCCGTATTGCTTGTTGAGCTCAAACATCGTCTTGATGTAGCAGTAGGTCTTGCCCGTCCCGGTTTCCATCTCGATGTCGAGGTTCAGCTTGGCTACCTTGGTCTTGACCAAGGCATCTGACAGCGGCAAGTTCTGTGCCCGCTGCACCTGATGGATATTGTCCAACAGAGCGGTATCGCTAAGCGTGAGATCGGCGTTTTTGAAGCCACCGCCCACCGCAAAGAGATCTTCTGTTCCTTTCTTGGCTTTACCAGGATCGATACGGTAACTCATGGCGGCAGCGGAGGCCGGGAGTTGTCCCTTAAAGATATCGACGACCGCCTGCACCGCATGGGCCTGATAGGGCTGGTGTTTAAATTTGAGTTTCATGCTTATCCTACCAATGCTTCAAGCTCACCGAGCCAGCCGTCAAACAGCGGGCACTGCGCCCGCATCTGGGGAATACCGATCCGCTCGGCAATGGCGATCCCTTTCGTGGTTTTGGCAAACGCCCCCTTTGGGGACCAACCATCCAGCCGTTTGGAGGGGGCGGTGGTCGGGCCGTTATTGATTGCCTCTGGTTCACCACACTCGGCGAGCACACGCCGGACCTGCTCCTCGGCAATGCCCAACTCGTCAGCCAGAATGGCGCTGTCACTAAACAGCAGCGCCTCAAACTCGTGCATCGCCATATAGGGGATAAAACGCTGTTCGGCTTGCTGGGCCGCAAACTTACCGATCACCTCGGCCTTGGTCGCTTGGTTCAAATGCGCGGCGATGATGGCTGGGGACTGCCGCTTGGGTACGTTCTCAAGACCGGGCCACTCCTTGATACCGTAGTAATCCACCAGCGTGGTGACGTAGGTATCGGGCCGCTGCTTCAGAAAGCCCTCAATGTCATTGATGGCACGGCTAAAACGTACATCGCCCCCTTTCTGGCCCGGTTTGCTTACCTGGGTCGCCTGAATATAAATCTGCTTATCGGCCAGATAAGGCGCTAGCAGCTTCTCAACGAAGATCTGCTCGCTGCGCCCCTCCACCACCGCATAGACCTCAATGTAATCACTCATAGCGCGGGCCTCCGGCGATCACATTCTTGGTCCAAAGCTCACCCACCGAGTAGTTTTCCAGCCAGTGGGCATAGTCCTGCTCGCTCAGGCGCTCGAAGGTCGAAGCGCCCCCTTTACGATTGGCGACCACGATATCCTCAATGGCAAATTGATCGAGCAGAGCCGGAGATTGGGTCGCCACGATCACCTGGGTACGCTGGGCAGCCTGTTGGATCAGCTCCGCCAGAATGACGATGGCTGCTGGGTGCAGCCCAAGCTCAGGCTCGTCGATGATGATGGTGGAGGGAGGATTGGGTTGCAGCAGGGCCGTCGCCAGACAGATAAAGCGAATAGAGCCATCGGAGAGATGGTAAGGCTGCATGGGGTAGTCAGACCCTTGTTGCAGCCAGCTCAGATTAACCTCTTCCCGTGCGCCGCTAGTGCGTGGCTCAAGAATAAAGTCATCAAAGAAAGGGGTGACGAGGCGCACCGCCTCGACGATCGCCCGATAGTCATCCCCATGCTGATCGCGCAATTTAAGCAAAAAGGCGCCGATATTGGCGGCGTCCATGCGCAGCACCTTGTTGTCCTGCACGATTTCGTAATTGCGCATCCCCGCGCTCTGGCTAGTGTCATGGAAGTGATAAACCTGCCAGGAGGAGATCGCGTTATACACGGGACGCGAGAAAGGCGCATCCGCCTTATTTTCCAGCACTTCGGCAACCATTTTTGACTTGCCGTCGTTACTGTCCCCCAGCATCCACCAGCCGGAAGAACTCCCGGCGTAGTAACGAGCCTCGGATTCAAGCGCACAGTCATCACCGGGGGTTGGCACCAGGGTAAAGCGGTAGCCACGAGTACCAAAATGGGTCTCAAAAAACATCGACGATGTGACTTTGCGGCCATTAAACAACAGGTCACCCGCCCCGCCGCTATCGCGGACAAAACGGTTGAGGTTGCCATCCATCAGGGCACGCAGCATCCGAAAGAAGGCGATCAGGTTGCTCTTGCCTGCGCCGTTGGCCCCGACAATCACGTTAAGGCGTTTGAGCTCAAGCTGCTCCAGTGCCTCAATGGATTTAAATCCCCGAATGGTCAGACGATCCAATGCTGTGCCCGTCGTCGGATTAGTTGGCATGTCGCCCTCCTTAAATACACTTCACGTCGGTGGCGGGCGACAGCAGCTTGAAGATCTGCTCCACGTTGATCTTGACCGCACTGCTGTTAAAGCCCGCATCACGGAACACCACCCGCAGCGGCTGACGCTGGGCCAACGCCTTCACAAACGTCTCATCGATACCGCCGTTAGCGTCGAAGCAAGCCGCTAGCGCCATCTGGGTGTCATTGCCATCGACCAAGAACACCTCTTTGCCCTGCACCACTTCCTTGATGATCGGTAGCGCCAGATCAACGCCCCAATCCAGCATCACCTGGAACAACAGATCTTCCGTCGTGCGATCCGGCTTGATGTTCTCCACAAACAGATCGAGGTTGGCTTTATCCAGCGCATCGGGCGTGTAATAGACATCGGCCATATTGGAGGAGTCGATCTTGAGGACACGGAATCCCAAATCACGCTTATCACCATTTTCTTGCGCACGAAGCTCTTCTGCGACATTTCGAATCCGTTTAAGCCCCATTTCGAAAATGGAGGCCATACCCTTTTCGGGCGTGGGCAGGGGCTCGGCAATTTGCACCCCGATAAAGCGGCGGTTACCGCCATCTTCGGCGTTCTGCTTAAGCACTGCGTGCGCGGTGGATGCACTACCGCTGAAAAAGTCGAGCACGATGTCACCGTCATTGGGCTGCCCTGCTAGTTGCAGCACCCGTTGCAGCAACTCAACAGGTTTTACCGAATTCAGCACGTTTTCGGTGTGCTCAAATTGCACGTATTTAAGGAGCGCCTTCTTGGCATCCTGTGTGTGGCCAACTTCTTTGTATGACCAGAAGGTTTGTGGGGTTCGACCTTGTTTAACTTCAGTCAAGAAACGCTTGAGACGAGGCATATTGTTGCCGTCAGCCCCCCACCAGATACGGGCTTCCTGATCAAGCCGCTCAAAGTTTTCTTTGCTAACGCGCCAATACATTCCTTTACCAGGCCCTTCGATAACACGGCCTGATGGGCAGACAACAGAATAGGTTCCATCGCCATAATAATTACGCGCTTGCAGATCTCCCGAAGTCCAAGAGCCGCGTGGATCGTTATCCGGGTTCTTGTACCGAGCAATCATCTCATCCGTCTGTGGCAAAAGATTTGGAGCCCAATTTTCAGCTGATTTTGCGTATACAAGTACATAGTCATGGTCTTCTGAAAACCAACGAGCACTATTTTTGGGTGAGAAGACCTTCTGCCAAATTACTTGCGCAATAAAGTTATCTTCACCAAAGACTTCACTGCACACCTTGCGCAGGTTATCGACTTCGTTATCGTCGATGGAAAGGAAGATAACGCCGTCATCTTTGAGTAGGTTACGTGCCAGCCGAAGCCGGGCATAGATCATGCTCAGCCAGTCAGAGTGAAACCGGCCGTTGGCTTCCGTGTTCGCAACCAGTCGTGCGCCCTGTTCATTGACCTGATTGGATTGCATCAAGTAACTGCCCACGTCGTCGCTGTAATCATCGTCGTAGATAAAATCGCGCCCCGTGTTGTAGGGCGGGTCGATATAGATCAGCTTAACCTTGCCAAGATACGTCTCCTGCAACAGCTTGAGCGCATCGAGGTTATCTCCCTCGATAAACAGGTTCTGGGTGGTATCAAAATCGACGCTCTCGTTGCGGCAGGGGCGCAGTGTCTTGGCAATGGGCGCGTTGGCTGCGAGCAAGGCTTCGCGCTTGCCCGGCCAGTTAAGGTGATAACGCTCCTGCGGGCCTTCAATAATCGACTCGGAAAGCTCTTGTCGCAGCTGATCAAAATCCACAGTCAGCTTTACGCTGCCATCTTTACCCTTAGCTTCAGTGACGCACCCCGGGAACAGATCGCGAATGCGGGTGATATTGTCCTGCGAGAGATTGGGCGAGTGCATTTTCATTTTTTCCAAGTTCTTTTCCTCTTGACGCCGCCCTTGTTAGAAAAATGCTCGGCGGTTCACTTGTTCAATTTCGTTTGTGTATATTCAGTCGTCTTGTTGCCAGTCCTGGCAAAAGTGCGTGCGCAGACTCTCAATGGCAGATGGCAAGGTGCCCTGGCAGGTCACGCCCAAGTAGGTGGCCGCGCGGGTGGTGCCGACGTACAGGTATTTGTCGAACAGCGCCGGGTGTAGTGTGGCGAGCTGGTCAATGCCGACAAAAAACACCGCCTCAAATTCCAGGCCTTTGATGTGCTGGATGTCGAACACGCGCACGTTGCTTTCCTGCCCCACAGCCTGGCCCTCTCGACAGGCGATGACCTGGATGTTGTGCTCCGCCAGGGCGACGTTCAGTGCGTTGGCCACCGGGGCAACGTCGTCCTCGGTGTTCACAAAAATGGCAGTGGATGGCAACTGACCGACAAAGCGCTCAATCTCGCGAATGCGATCCGCCAGCCAACTGACAATGGATTCTGCGTTGGTAGCGTGTTCCAGCAAGGCTGGCGCAACGCCCACACTGTCCATATGCGCAGGCAAGCTGGCGTCTTGCTCGGTTCCTCCGACTGCGCGGATCATGGCGCGGGCCAGATCGTTCAGCTGCTTGCTCTGCCGGTAGGAGACGGTGATCTCCTTGATATCGAAATCGGCGAAGACCCACTTCAAGTCGTCAGCAGAGCGTGCGCCCCAGGTGGTCAGGCGCTGATTGAAGTCGCCACAGGCAAAGAATGAGCGCAGACGCGGATGCGCCAGCGCCGCCATGCTCGCAAGCTGGATGGGCGAGAAGTCGGTCGCTTCATCCACCAAGATCTGGTTGCGGTAATGCCCAAGGATGGTCTGGAGTGATGACCACGCGGGACTATCGATGTCGCGCTGGACGTTGGGCCGACTGATCAGGTCGCCTGCGGCGCGCAAGATCGCGAGCAAGACGATGTCCAACTCCAGCGGGTGGATGTCGCGTGCCTCAAAGCCTTCGTGGCGATACCAGGTGCTTGCCGGTTGGCGTTCGCGCCTGAATGCCCGGTAGCGCTTGGGGATGCCGTCGAGGTAGCGCTTGACCGGGTTGACGAAACGGCGGGCACTGGCCTGCACCAGAAGGCTTGCACCCACCTCGGCGCGATCCGCTTCTGTCAGACCACGATCCCCCAACCACTCGATGATCTTGCCGTTGCGAGATGCCTTGCTGACTGTGCGCTTGGATGCAGCCGCGCGAGCTTGGGCACGCACGGCTTGCATATAGGCATTGAGCGCGGCGGCACGGCCTGTGCGTGGTGCGGTGGCGTCTTCCTCCTCATCAGCGTCGGGGTCGTCCTGGTCGTCCGTATCCGTTGCTTGCGCCTGTTGCAGGCTGTCTATCACGCGGGCCAACTCATCCAGAAAGGCTCGGTTGCGGTTGAGCTGCAGGTTGAGCGCGGCCTTGATCTTGCCGTCGGAGCCTTCCTTCAGGCTGCTGACGAGTGCCTGTACTTTGGCAATCTCCACCGCCAGCGAGCTAAACATCGCCGCCAGTGCGCCATCGACCGCCCGCGACAAAATGTCTTGCAGGCGAGCACCGAGATTCAGAACTTCGGGAGATTTGGCTTCGTGGAGCTGGGTTGCGGCATCATGCAGCTCCTGCACATAGGCCTTGCGCTGCCATGCGTCGAAATCGTCAAACCATTGAATGGGACGCTCCAGTGCTGTCTCGCTCAGGCTGGCCAATCCGTCTTTCAGGACAAAGGTACCGCCGCCAGAAGCCGTTCTGAGGACGCCGAATGCGTTTCGGGCCAGCTCGCGTCGATAGTCTTGCCACGTTCTGATGCGCAGATCCGAGGCGGGAACACCTTCACGCGCAAATGCCTCCTTTAGGTATTGCTTGAGCAATTCCGTGGGCGTGAACATGAGCCAGCTGTTTGCGTGCGCAATGCCTTGGACTGAGGCGACTGTTTCAACCAGGCGTTGTTCGCCTTCTTCCAGGAAGGCCGTGTCGAGTTTTTGGCCGAGGCGTCGGATCAGGGTGGTCGTCTTGCCTGTACCGGGGGGGCCCAGGATCAACAGGCGCTTGTCGAGAGGGAGGCGGAAAATCTCATCCTGGTATTGATCGAGGATGGGCTGATCCCGAAGTCCCATCTTGGTGATGACGCTGCGGCGAACGCCATCGATGATGTTGGCCTTGACGTTCTCTTCGGCCAGCAATTGACCAAGAATGTCTTCGGTAACGTCTTCCCCCACAACCTGGGTCAGCAGAGCGCGCAGCGACTCTATAGTGAACGGCCCAAAATTTTCGGCTTCAATAACTGTGTCGCGAGAGTCCCACCCATCAGCAAGCAAATTTGGCCTCAGCTGGGCCCGCTCAAGAACCTCAACGACGCTCCCATTGGGTAGTGTGAACTCTGCGCCAATTGCCAACGAGGCCAAGCGTCCAACTGGCGCGCGGTAGCTGGCCAAATAGGGAAAGCCCGATACCGGCGTTGTGCGACAGATGTAGTAGATTTTCTCTTTGCCCTCTTCATCGGCAACTACTACGCGAGCGATTGCGGGCTCTGACACCAATACCTGGTAGCTTTCATGGTTCGCATGGTTGATCTGATCCAGCCTCTGCATGGTTGAGCTGGATGTCATCGTGTTGATGCTTGCCAGTACATCGGAACCCAGTGTTCGCCCAGCGCTCAGCTTCCCCTTGGCCGTATCAGCGATGCTCTCGAGTTGTGCTAACGCTTCGCCAGCGACCTGCTCGATATGCTTCCGCGGTTCCTCATTCAAGCTCTGCGTCATGCATTATCCCTCCCAGTCAATTCTTCAAGTTCGTTTTTAAGCTGCCGCAAGTGCGCGTTAATCTCTACCCGGCGATTGAATTGCTTCTCGCGGGCCATGCGCGCTTGGGCCTTCTCGATAACGCGGCGTTTGGCGGCAACCTGCTCCACTCGGACAATCAGATCGGCCAGCGCCTCTTGTGGTTGGGCACCGAGTGGGAGCAAGCGCTGTAGCAAGGCCTCGTATAGTACCGCCATATCGATGCCCAGTGGCAAAGAAGAACGTGCTGCCGTCGCTGGCAACCAGTTGGTTGCGAAGTAATCCGATAGCACCCAACTGCTAGTGTCCGCCTTCCCACTCGTTCCCCGACTCGATATGGCCGGGCGCTTGTACGCAGCCACTACTTGGGTCTGTGCTAGCTCTCCTTCACCTTGGTGCAGCTCGAAGATGATGGGGAAAGGCACCGCACCGTCGATACAGCGCAATACATCCTGGTGCAATTCAGCGGTTTTCAGTTGAATACTGAATACTTGGATTTCAGGGACTGCTGCGCGGGACGGCAGATTGATGGTTTCCGGCGCCAGCTTATATTGCCAGACGATTTGCTCCACCTGTTCGACAAACAACTCTTTGAGCCGGGCGTTCGCGCCGCTGTGTTCGTAGATCTTGCTTTTTGGCAACACACGGCCAAAAGCAGCCTGCTTAGGGTACGCAATCAGCGCGGGATGCTGACAGCTGGCGTTTTGGCTCATTACTCCTCCTGAATAACGAGGAAGCTAATCAGCTCGAAATCATCTAGGCCGGTGATGGTATTGGTCAGTGCCGTGGTCTTGCCACCCCCAAAGAGGCTGTCGAGGTCCTTCTCTTCCTTTACCTCGATCATCGAGCGAATGGATGCGCCCAGAAGATCGGAATAAGCCTGCATCTTGCGCCCATCGGCAGTGTTTTGATTGAAGCGATCGCATACCGCCGTCATGGGTTGAGCCTGCCCCTTACAGCAGGTTCTCACCAGGTCGAGCAGGCGCTTGATCTCGGTATGATCGTGGACGACCTCTCCTTCGCTATCGATGTACACGAGGTAGTAGGGATGCAACCGATTGTGCTGGTTAATGCCGATATCGGTGTTGCGATTGCGCAGCGTGAAAATCACCCCAGGTCGGAGCCCCATGTCGGGATTGGCGGGCACGACGGCGTGCATCCCACTCGGTACATTACGCAAGTCACCGTGGACTTTGACGTAATTGAGCAAGTCCATCCGAAAATCGTTGAGACCCAGATCGGTGATGGATACACCGGTCTTCAACTCTTCCAGTTCGATCACTTCTTCTTGCAACCGACGCAATTGTTCTTTGCGGTATGAAACATCGTTGGCCTGTGCTGAGAGGACGTTATCGTCCCCCGTTGCCGTCACATCGGCAATCATCATGCGGCTTTCGACGCGCTCTTTGAGGTTGATGTATTCATCGAGCGAGATATCGGGCCAGTAGTTAACTAGCTGGATGCAGCTATTAGGCGAGCCGATACGATCGACCCGGCCAAAACGCTGAATGATGCGCACCGGGTTCCAGTGAATGTCGTAGTTGATCAGGTAGTCGCAATCTTGCAGGTTTTGCCCTTCGGAGATGCAGTCGGTGCCTATCAGCAGATCCACCTCGGCGGGTTCATCTGGCATCACTACCGCTTTCTCCTTGGACCGTGGCGAAAATAGGGTTAGCAGCTCTTGGAAGTCATAGCTACGCCTTTGCCCACGATGTTTAACGGTCGATTGAGGCGCTCCTGTGCCAGTCACTTTGGCGGTGTGAATCGAGAAACGGGCAAGCATCTCGGGCGCAAGGTTGGCGTAGAGATAGTCGGCAGTGTCAGCAAAGGCGGTGAAGATCAGAATTTTCTTATTGCCGGGGTTAATGGGGTTGGCAATCTTCTCCAGCAAGTGGGCCTTCAGGTGTTGTAACTTGGCATCGTCTTTGGGCGTGATTTTGCCCATTTCTTCCAATAACACACCGATGATCTGCACGTCCCGCTTGAGTTCATGTTCCCAGGATAGCAGGTCCATATCCGCCAGACTGATCTTGACCTTGCCGCCAATCTCCCCGGCTTCATCGCTCAGCGTCGGCAGTTCGTCTTCTTCAGCATCCAGTCTATCCAGGATATCGGTAAGGTCACCCACCGTTGCAACCCCGCCAGTTTGGTTGAATGCTGCAATTCGGGCGAGCATTGCATCGTGGTTGGTCCGCAGTGATTGGAGAGTCAACCGGAAAGACTCTACTGAGCCCTCCAGCCGCTTTAGCAGATTCACTGTCATCAACGCCTGTAGACCTTGTTCTCGCCCAACCAGACTTAGGTTGCCATGCTTACCGCCAGATTGATCGTTATAGCGATCAATGTATTTCTGGACTCTGCTTGGCAACAGGTAAGCCGCTGGCGTGTAGACGGCCAACTTAAGCTGGGAAAGTTGCTCGAAAATCTCGTTAAAGCCCAACACATTTGGGCGATCAGTCAACTGGCAACGGAACGACAAAGGCTTGAGTCGTTCAGGGAATTGACCGATGTCTTTGGTGTCGTAGAAGGTTTGGATATGTTTGCGTGAGCGAGCAATGGTGACACTGTCGAGCAACTCGAAAAAGTCGAAATCCAGCGAGTCCAAAATGGCCCGTGCGGTGCGCTCTTCAGGTGGTAGTGTTGACCACGCATTGAAGGCTTTTTGGGCATTACGGAAGATCTCTTCCACCGATTTGCTCGTGCGCAGTTTCTTACTCAGGTTTTCAGAGTCACCCTCGTAGGCCAATGCTAACTGGTTGCGGAGATCGGCAAAGTGGTTGTTGACTGGTGTGGCCGACAGCATCAGCACCTTTGTCTTCACCCCCTCTTGAATCACCTTGCGCATTAACGCCTGATAACGGGTCTCTTTTTCTTTGTAGGCGTTGTTGTTACGGAAGTTGTGAGACTCATCGATGACAACCAGATCGTAGTTGCCCCAGTTAATCCGATTCAACTGCGTACCGAAAGACTCACCACTGGTACGGGAAAGATCCGTGTGGCAAAGGACGTCGTAGTTAAAGCGATCACGGGCGAAGAGGTTGGTCTTGAGATTGCGGTTGTAGTTGAGCCAGTTGTCGGCCAGCTTCTTCGGGCAGAGTACCAGCACTGAGCGATTACGCAGTTCGTAATACTTGATGACGGCCAGTGCCGTGAAGGTCTTGCCCAAACCAACGCTGTCGGCAAGGATGCAGCCACTGTAGGTCTCAAGCTTGTTGATGATCCCGGTGGCGGCATCTTTCTGGTAATTGAAAAGCTTGTTCCAGACCAGGGTGTCCTGATAGCCGGTGCGATCATTGGGCAGGACATCTTCATCGATGTCGTCAAGGAACTCGTTGAAGATGTTGTAGAGCATCAGGAAGTAGATGCTCTCGGGCGAGTTCTCCTGATACACCGAGGCTATGTGTTCACAAATTTGAGCAGTCACGTCCTCCAGCTTCTCAGGATCATGCCAAATCTGGTTGAACAGACTGAGATAAGTGGCGGCAAAGGGGGCCTCATCCATCTTGTTCACCAGATTGGAAATGGCATTGCCCGGTTGGTAACCCAGATCGACGGCGGTAAAACCATGCAACGGCATATAGGCCATGTCGGCGTCGTTGGCTTGCACGCAGGCAAACTGCTGCATAGGTGCTTTGGTGCGATTGCTCTTGAACACCGCCTTGCGTCGTATCCAGTCGGCACACTCCTTGGCTACCGCTCGTTGGGTGAGTTTGTTGCGCAACTGGATTTCAAACTCACTACCGTAGAGACTGCGCTCACGGTCGAGCTTGGGGATGTGGAATTCCTTACGCTCCTTGCGGATCTTGTCGGTAACTTCGTTGGCAACAAAGGTGGGAGAGGTGAAGATGAACTCTAGCTCGTCGATTGTCTCAAGTTCAGCTTTCAGCGCCTCAAAGGCGTACATCGAAAAGCAAGAAGCCGCGATCTTCAGTCGAGCCCCAGGTTTGAGAGTTTGTTTAAGGTCGTCACCGAGCAGGCGGTTAATGTTGTCAATAAGCTCCATCAGTCTCTTACCTTGGCTGCTGCGATCGGTCAGGCATAAGCGGCTTCACTTAAGCGATCCGGAGACCAGATCAATTCCACTAGCCCCACAACGAGTTCACGCCGCGTCTGTTGCTGAGTTTTGTCAAATACTTCGGCGGCTTTGAAAGGCAACTGGTTTTGGGTTGCAAACTGCTGAAACTGTGGCTGATGTTCATACGCGCTGGCATCTAGGCTAGCGGCGTAAAAATTCTGTTTGGCGTAGTGCATCCGCTTCTGAGGGAACGGCTTGTCTTGTAGGCTCCGATTAACATCTGCAGGCAATAACAAAAGCGAAGCAACATGGTTGCGCCAATCCTGAAACTCTTGCTCAGTGCTGAACTGCTCCTTCAGTACGTCGTAATCGTCTGCCCAAATGTGCTCGATATCGAATGGATTCTTAAGAGAGCGATCCACCAATTTATCAAATGTCTCGGTACGCCCCGCTCCGACCTCGGTCGCCTCTGTTAGCCGTGCCAACAGATGGTAAATATAACGACGACTGAACTGATTGAGTCCCAATCCATCAATGCCAGTTCGCCCTTTTGCCTCATAGCCGGAGAATGTCACTTCATCATCCGCCAGTTTCTTTTTGAGAATGGTTACTAATTCCGGTAGTGCTTTGCGCCGGATCTCTCGACACAACAACCACATGGCGTAAGACACGCTGGAGTACCCAACCCGGACGTAATTCACTACTCGACGCATCAACCAAATGTCCAGATAGGTCGCTGTCACTGCCAACTTGCGTTTCACTGTATCGTCATCATCGGTTTCAACTAGCGGAGCGAGCAATACCGTGCTCTGCCAAGTGAAATCATTGTGCGCGTTGTAGTAAACCGCCTTCATACCTGGTGTGTAATTCTTGCTGGCGTGCAGGATGTGCCGATAGGCCTTGGCGAAAAACGGGAAACTCTCAACCATCAGTTTCTGGTTCCCCTGGGACTTACCAAGCCCCATCTGGTCACTATGGTCACGCACCCAACGGTGGAATGCAGAACCAATCAACTCCCAGTCTTTGTCTACTGAGCCAGCCTTGCGTTCGCGGATACTCTCGGCATACTGCGCCCGCAACCAGGCTTTAATACAATTGGCATCTCGCTCAGGTTCGTGGTTGCCATCCCAAGAGATTAGCTCCAGCACCTCTCTCTTCCATGTCTGATTAGCTTGCTGTCGCTCTTCCGGTTCTTCAATCGGCGCAAGCAGATAGGCCTTCAACATATCTACCGGACTCAGAGGTTTGCCCCGGTCATTCATCGTTTCAAAGATAGCGTAGGCATAGCTGTCGTTATCCGTCGCTATCTCGATCAAGCCTACCTGGGTCAACAACCAGTAGATGAAATGTGGCAGTGCATCACCCAGATCTGCGATCAGATCGTTCGATTCAATGTCGCTGTAGCGGGCGTACATGGTCTGAATGGACTCATCTTTACCATCTGGATTAAATTCTTGGCCTTCAAACAGCGCCTTGATGACGGGCAGTCGCTCGGGTATGTCGAGGTTAAATTTGGGTTTGCCCAAGTTATCGCTAAAGATAAGCGGGGCAACTGTTCCTCCCACCGATAGTTTCTGTATCTTGGCTGCACGATACAGGCATATGAGCAACAGGGTCAGAGAAGTTACCCGCTGTTGGCCGTCGATTAGATAGTTTTTACCGTTGCGCTTGCTGACGATGATGGATCCGAGGAAATATTCGCCATAGCTGCTGACTGCTGTGGTTTCGTCGCCTAGCTTGTAGTGGCTAAAAAATTTGGCCTGCAAGTCAGACAACAGCTCTTCGATATTCTCCTTTTCCCACTTGTACTCACGCTGGTACTCGTCGATGGCAAAAGATTGGCTTTGCAGTAACTGCTGCACACTGCGGTAGTGCGGAGTGATAGTGCTCATGTCAGACGAAACATTCTCAGTAAGTGATTCTACATTATGCTTTTTTTTAGAAGGAATGTCTTGACGAGCCACTCCAAACGCCCCCCCACCAAGGAGGTCATCGGGTAATCCCCCCAAAACTTATTTCCACTTAAACCGACTAGATGGGCCTCATGAGCCGCAGCGCGTCCATGATTGATTCCAATAAAGCCAAATTCATGCTGTCATTTGACTCTGTGTGCTGCCCTGGGTGTCGGTTGATTTCTACCTGGCTGGCCTGCCACCCTGTTGCAGTTGGCTGGAAATAAACCCGATATAGGCAGATGCCTGTCGCACTGCGGTGGCAGTGCAATACACCATCCTCATAGAAGATAAACCACTTGTCATCCTGACTTATCGACAATGAACCGCAGACTATCGCGGCCATCTCCGAGGGGGAGTAACACGTCTCCAGCGGCACGGTTATCCGGCTTGCGGGCATGGGCAGACTGTGCCAGTCGGAGCGACACGCCACGGGGCGAGCCAACGGCAACATCTTCGGAAGGCTATCTTGAGCGGCCTTGAGGATCGCAAGGTCACGCGAGCGGCCAATAGGGTTGCTGGTTTGAGCGATCAGGCGTTCTGCCTCTGCGGGTGTCGCCCAACATAAGCGTTCGGTCTCATCGTTACCGTAACCGAGGTTTACCGTCCCTCTGTCCACCACCATCAAGAAAAAGCGATTGAGCGTGGTGCCACCCGCAAACTCACCAGCGATGGGGATAAGGATAGTGGCATCGACCCCCATCTCTTCCCAGACCTCCCGCAGCGCGGTTTCTCTCGGGCTTTCCCCCTTGTCCTGCCGACCTTTGGCGAACGTCCAGACGTAACCATCGAAATGATTTTTCACTTCACGCATCAGCAAATAACCATGGGGATCGATCACCACCCCGCCATAGGCCACCGCTTTGCTCTTGGACGAACTGGGGGGCGACCAGGGTAGCCCCTCAAAATCGGTCGCATGGGGTTCGGGTAGGTCTTCCGGCATGTCGTACATCGCTGACCAGACTTTGCTATAGCGCTTGGCACGCGCATGGCCGGTGCTAAGCCCGACCTCGCTCTTGAAATTCGAGTAATCAATCTCTTGCACTATGGTGCTCATCGCCTCCTTCAGGGCCGCAGCGCTTGCGTTGGCCCGCCAGGGGTAGTCGGTTCCCTCATGTGCTCTGGAAGAGGAAAGCGAAGGCAGGTAGTGATTACGCAGGCGATCGAGATCCCCTCTAGTGCGGCTGCGAATGGTGAGAATATTGTCCTGATCGTGATCTTTCTGGACGATAGAGAAAAAGCCGAACTTGGTGAACAGCCACATGATCGAGTCCTTTCTTGATGGCGAACAAAGGGATAAATATCTTTCTATATCAGCTCACGAGCGGTCAGACCATGGCGTGGGTCACAGGCCTGTATCATGCGCAGCGAGCGTGCTCATTTGGTCTGTAGAACGGCAGGCGGCGTGCCATTGCCATCACAGCGCAGCGTGCCCAGTGAGTCGGTGCGACAGACGGTGCCACCAGAGGATCTCATGTTGCCCAAGCTGTCTTTGCGCCAGGTGACAGTATCGCCGGTGCCGGGATTGCTGACGCGCACATTGCCCAGACTGTCTTTGCGGTAGGTGGTGCCTTCGCTGCTGCGAACATTGCCAAGGGAGTCTTTGCGCCAGGTGGTGCCGCTTTGCGAGTCTCTGACGTTGCCGAGACTGTCCTTGCGCAGGGTGCCGCTCTTGCCATCGTCACACTGGTAGCGGGTATTACCGAGGCTGTCTTTGCAGTAGGTACAGTCGGTAGCCTGCACTGTTTGAAACAATAACCCCAGCAGCAAAACAGCCACTAAGGTACAGGATGGGAAACGGGCAGCCTTGATGCGATAACGCTTGGGACCTTCGCAATCACAGCTAGTATTTTGAGTGCTACAGGTCATATCTCCCCCTGATCGTTGACTGATAGACTGCCGATTTCTTTGGGTTGACTATATCCATCCCGCCTGACCATCTCGATACTGTGGTTTTTCACATGTCGTGTTTTCAGGCAGATGAAGATGAGGGATTCGCAGAGATGGTTGCCGTATCTGCTAGATAGAAAGCCCCGGCAAGCATACCGTAGACCAAGCGCACTCGGCTATCTGACCCCAGCAACACGCCTAATAGAGCCTCCCCACCTCTCAGGTCATCGCTGTGCCAAAAACACCAGAGCGCGGCTTCTACCACATCGAGCCAACTTGCATGGCCAAGCTGGTTGCGTGTTTTTCGCCGCCAACTTCCCCGGACTACAGAACCAGTGTTCAGAGAGTTGGCTGCCAATGCGCGGCTTTCCATGGCTGTGAGTGTGAGCCCATTGAGCTTGGCCTGCTGGCTACCACGCCCGCCCCGCAGCAACTTGTCGAGCAGTAGCGCCAGCAGCCGCAGGGCATCCTGGCATTCGAGGCTGCCATCCTCACCCAGCAAGGCGGCAGCGCCAGCCATCAGTTGCTCCCTCCCCTAGTAGACAGGCAGGTCCGTGCGATCCAACCGATTTTGCTCGATATGCATAGCCAACCGTGCCAACCTGCACACTTCAGACTCTGCTCTGGCATGCACTATCTTGGGTAAGCCAATTGCTAACTCTTCCCTTGTGACCACCGTGATGAGCTCGTGAACCTGCTCGGCAGTGGCCAGACAACAAAGTCCTTTGAGCAAGGCAGTATCCTGATAGCGGCTCATAAGCAGGCTCCTTTGGCACAGACTTCAGATGCGAGCAGTATATGTAGCCTGTATACTCATGACGATACTGATCACATAAACATGTCGCATTTTGGAGCACGTATGACCCCCAATGAGCTCACCTGGGATCAGACCCTGCGCTTTCGCCTGCTGGAAATCGTGTTGCAGTGGGAAGGCCGCCTCACCACCAATCACCTCTGCACCGCATTCAACATCGGCCGTCAGCAGGCATCGCGAGATATCAACCTCTACCTCAACGACTATTCGCCAGAGGGGCTGGTGTATGACAAAAGGCTGAAGGGATACAAACCTACCGCTCAGTTCGCCCCCCGTTTTAGCGAGGGCAAGGTGGATGAGTACCTGATGCTGCTGCACCGGGAGAAACAACATCAACGCCAGCATGTAGCTGGGGTTTTGAGCCTACCTCTGATGGATCTGCGTTACGGCCATATCGAGATCCTGGATGTGCCCCATCGCCATATCGAGCCCGTCATCGTGCGCGGTCTGGTGCAGGCCGCCCGCAGCCAGCTGCGGGTGGATGTGGACTATGTGTCGCTGAGTTCAGAAGAGAGAAGTGGCCGCAATATCGTGCCGCACACCCTGGTCTATGACGGCATTCGCTGGCATGTACGCGCCTACTGCGAGAAGAAGGGAGAATATCTGGACTTCGTGATGAGCCGTTTTCGGGGGACTCCCGAACTGCTCAATGCGTCGGAACATGGCCGCAAGCAAGATCGGGAATGGAATACTCAGGTCACTGCAGTAGTTGTGCCCAACCCCGAGCTCAGCACCACTCAGCAAGCCATCATCGCCAGCGATTACGCAATGGTGGAGGGGAAGCTGTTGATCACCCAGCGCATTCCCTTACTGCACTATGCCCTAGAGCGATTACAGGTGAGCTATGACGGTGAACATCGTGATCTGTCCCTGCAACACCCCCTGGTGTTGGCCAACCGGACCGAGTTAATTGAACAGGGATGTCGCTTCAAGCTAAAGCGCACCGATATGCTGTCATGAACTGGCTGAAATAATGAAGGGGCCGATGCCCCTCCACTTATTTCCCCGCCTGATACAGCACACCGCTCGCCGTGATGGTGACGGCCGGTAGCTTTTGGCGAACCAACTCCCAGAGGCTGCTTTTACGCTTATGCTGCTGATACAGCTGATTTAAGTAATCCTGTGGCGAAGAGAGTGCACTCAGCCCATCCCCCTCCATCAGGGTCGCTTGATAATCCAGGCTCTTTTTCAGATCCGACACAGCCCCCGTATAGTAGGTGCTCTTGCCCTGATTCACGACATAGGTCACCAATAGGCGACGCAGACGCACAGCCACCGCCGTAAACCCCTGTTGATAGAGGCGGCTCGACCAGGTGCGCACCGTGGAGCAGGTCAGGATGGCGAGCACTTCCAACAAGGCTGTATCTGGGGTATTTGCGAGCCGCTGTACCAGTTGCGGCCAAGCTTCTATCTCGTCCAACAACAGCAAGACCCCGTAGAGATCCCACTGTTCAGCAATTGCTACAAAGCGGGCCAATGCCACCTCTCTCGGCTCATCCCCACTTTGACAATAGCTTGTAAAAAATTCGCTACTCCGAGTCGCGGCAAAGGCACTCAATGCCAAGGCGTGGGCATCGTTACGACGTCCCTCTTCCTGATAGGCCTGGATCAGCACCTGATGCCAGCCCGTCAATTGACGATGGCGCTGCAGCTGTTCCGGGTCCATTGCCTGCAACACGGTAATGGCCTGCTCGGCCCGCAACTCATCAATCAACAAACGTGCATAGTCGATCTGCTGACGGGGATGGGTAAATCCCCCTTGTTGCTGTACCTGATCAAAAAACGCGATATCGCTCAAGCTAAGACTCAAGCCCAGCGCTTCAGGCAACTGGCCTGCAGCTGCATAGTCATCCCGCAAGGCCCGCACCAGCGGGGTGCCCAGCACCTCGCGGTAATCAAGCAGGTAGGTGATGCTGATGGCGGGGTCGATACTGGTCCATCCCTCACGCAACCGATGCGCCAGCATTTCAGACGATACGGACTCACGTTGAGCACCGATAGCCATTAGCCACTGCTCGACCAGCGCTAGATGGTAATCCTCCCAGCTCCCGCTGGAGGTATCCATCTTTTCATACAGCTCACTGGCTTGCCCCAACAACGCGAGTGCAAAGGTTTCTCCTTCCCTGGGTGACGCTGTAATCCCCTTGCCCAGCAGCGGAATAAACTCCGTGCACAAGGTAGCGAAGAAGGCATCGACTTCTTGGTAATCCCAGGAAGGAAGACGACGGGTGAGTTTTTTGTACTCTTTTTTGGCCAGCTCCAGCAACGCCTCTTCAGCGGTGAGGTACTGGTTAATCAGGTGTTTCTTGGCGAGGGGGACGTGCTGTGCCAGCTCAAGCACGATAGCCAACAGTTCGGCTTGGCTCTTGCTCTCGAGTTTACTCAATTGGGCCTTTGTGAATATGCGAGCCATCAGTAGTGTTGTCTGTCATCAGATCCATGGATGTGGGCATTGTGCCGAAGCCCAGCACGGATGGCTATCCACGGCTGCTTCAGCATCCCGACCACACTGCAATAATCGCAATTGAGTTATCCATTATCCCCTTCTCACCCCTCCAGGGGCTTACATGGCTGTGTAGCTCACCTTTCGTAGAACCATCATTGCGTAACTGTTTCTCCTCCCACTGGCAGCACTTCCCAATGTCCCCCCTTACGCGGCCCGACAAAACGCAACCGCCCTTCCTTGACCAAGGCAGAAGTTGCCCGCTCAACGGTGCTGGTTGATTTGCCTATCCGCTCAGCCACTTGTTTGAGGGTCAAGGTTGGCTCAACAGCTAAAACACCCAAGATCAAGTCCGGCGTTTTTACCCGCATTTCTACCTTCGTTTTTGCCTGATTTTCTACCCGCGTTTTTTCCAACTGAGTGGCTTGCGATGCAGGTTGAACAGCAATCGCTTGAGCTAAAGCATCCCTTAATGCCTCAAGCAGAAACAGGATGAAGTCGGTGCAGTCACTCAGTCTGTCGGCTTGGCTTAGCTGTTGGTAATAGTGTTCCTGTCGCTCCTTGATGACTGTTTCGACCGGCAAGAAGGCCAGAACAGGCTGCCAGCGACTCAGGATCACCGTCTGCCATAAGCGTCCCATACGCCCGTTCCCATCAGAGAAGGGATGTATGAACTCCAATTCGTAGTGGAACGCACAAGAAGCGATCAAGGGATGGGCTTCAGTATCTGCCAACCATTGCAACAGTTGTCCTATCAGACGTGGCACTTGATTGGCTGGCGGTGCCATATGTACCAATTGCTCACCACGATAAATACCGACTCCACCACTGCGCCATGCCCCGGCATCATCACAGAGTCCGAGCATCAGTCGCCCGTGGGCACTGAGCAAATCTTCCGCAGACGCAGGATCCCAATCAGGCATTACCTCATAGGCAGCAAACGCATTACGGACCTCTTGGATTTCCCGTGGAAGCCCAAGTACCGTCTTCCCCTCAATCACTGCCGTCACCTGCTCAACACTCAGAGTATTGTGCTCAATAGCTAGCGAGGCTTGGATGGTGCGGATCCGGTTCTCTCGACGCAGCATCGGCACCTGGGAGCTCTGAGCAAACCGCCACTGCCCCACCAACTCGGCGATGTCCGCCACCCGGCTCAACATGGCGTGGGTCAGGGTGAAGGGAGGGGAATAGGCTGCCATGGGTTACTCCAACTGATGCGATAACAAATGAGGGTTAGCTTAACAGATCCGGGTGCAGAAACTCCCGGATCAGATGCCATCTAAAGCTGCAGTAAAAGTCTTTTATCAACACTAATAAGCCTTCAAAGGTTACTCCCCCCAAAACACTGATATCCCTGCCCACGGCGCTTGGATTCCTTTTTGGCAAGGTATGCCGCATGGAGCAGCACTTTTTTTATAGCCACAGGATCATCTGAGAAAACTTCGTGCTGTCCCTCCTCTGACAGTTGAACCAACCCTCGCCTCCTGCAAAAATCAATTGATAAATCCGCTTCAAAGACGGCTCGATGCCAAGCCACTCTAAGCTTGTTTGCCAGATTCATATTCTCAGACTTAAATCTTCCCAGAGAGCAATAGGCATCCCCATTTAAGAAAAACATCAAGTGATAGTGAGGAACGACAGCCTCTGCTGTTTGCTCCCTCGCCCAAACATATCTGATTGCTGTTTTGCGAACTCTTTTCCCATTTGTAGCTTGGCGTATCTGATCCAGAACAAACAGTTTTTCAAGTTCCGCAAAGAATGCTTTCAGCACAGCGCCATGATAACGTGAACTGCATTCTGATAAGATCATAGTAAAAATATTATCAGGGAAGCGAAGGTCAACTCTAAAAGCAAAGACTCTAGAGTATTGAGCAAAAGCATCATTCATCACAGTAACAATTTTACTGAGGTTATCCTTATCAAAAGTACACCCATTTTTCTGGTAGTGGCGTTCAGCCGCCATTCGATACTCATTAAGAGTGCCAAACATATTAAACCCCATTGGTAGAAGAAGGACCACACTCTGCGAATGTATGCCTGTGTTAGAATTTAGGTAGCAGTTTTCGAGTGTGCACTAGCACACTTTCATTGAAGATTTGAAACAGAGATATCAACATAACGATATAATAGGTTATGAATTCCGGCATGCTGATGGTTATGAAATCTACATGTTTGTACTGTCGAGCTGCATACTGCGTATGCAGTGTTATTCGATGTTTACTTGCACTCCTTATTTATATATTACTATTGCCGACACCAAAGTGTTGAATATAAAACCAACCGAATGACTCTAATCCCAGATAGGACAAGACTTGTAGCCTGTACAACGAGCCAATTTATTTCAATTGCTCGTCAGAAATTAGCCTTAGCGAAGATTTCTTTTCTCTTCAATCCACGACTCTATTTCAGAGCTAACCCAAGCAACAGATCTTGGGCCGATCTTAACTGATGCTGGAAATGTCCCGTCATTCATCTGACGATAAACTGATGCCTTAGATAGTGATGTCATTGCGATGACAACTTTCAATTTAAGTAGTTTCATGATGAGCTCCTTTGTCGTCCATAGGACGTGGCGCTCGTGTAAAAAAGTAAGTAATGCTCTTCAGAACGTCGTAGAAACTGAGGCATGTCACGAGAGAAATAACAAGCGCTCCTCTTACGTTCTGCACCACAGCTAGCAAGTTGTAAGACTGGAGAATCACCTCTATCCAACTTCTACGTTAAATTGACCCAGCTAGAGATCATAGTATTTAAAATGGTATCCTCACTAAATGCCGGAAAATTTCTCACAACTACCTCTATCACAGCTTAGATGGGGGAGGCCTCATGTACCAAGCATCCGCTTACTCTCAATTACGTGAGACAAAGCAAATTATTGACAATAAGATGTTGAAAAACACTCGCAAATCACTCATAAAATGACATTTGTGCATCAAAAAATACTCACCAAATGACTAAGTCATACACCTAAAACCAAAGAGGTTTTATATGCCAGAGATCATAGAGTTAATTAATTTAGATCAGAGAGGGATGAGATTTATATCCAAGTTGCTTAGCTTATCTATTAGTCCAACAAGCACGAAATCTATTGTCTTGGGAATGATTAATGAAAAGAAGCTACATATTGAAAATAGACTAGCATTCAATAGATTTGGTTTTTATAGCAACAATGATATTAACGAGGAACAAATTATTTCTTGGGTTGGGAATGAGTGTATAGATCTTCCTCTATTTGATTGGATTGACACCAAAAATAGCAGGCTGTGTATCTATGCTTGGTCTTATATTCGGTTATTAAAAGAATCATCATTAAAACAAATACTAGCCAATCACACTCCATCGCCAAGTAGAAGTGACATATTTAAAACACAAGCATCTTCTTTAGGCGGGCAATATTTTTACGAAATAGCTAACATAGAATCACTACCGAAAGATAATAAAACAAGAAAAGAAAATATCATTGAGTTCTTTGATTTAATTGATTGTAAAACCTTACAAAAAAAAGAACTATTGGAGCAGCTTAAATTAAAATGGATGCGTTGCACAGAAAAAAACGAGGTTTTAAATTGGACAAATAAAAATAATCAACAATGGGCATGGCATTATCTATTTAAAGACAATCCTCCTATATGGTTTATCAATAACAACCAACCCGATAACTACTTAAATGGAGTTGTTGCGACGTTCGATCTGCTGAACGACGATCCAGACAAAAGAGAGCTCCTAATATCAAAAATGAAGTCTGCTTGGTCGCAAAAGGCATATCGGGATAAAAACAATGGCAAGAAGGCTGTCAGTATTGTTCTATCTGAGGACATTATAAAAAAGCTAGATTTTATTTGTGAAAACACTGATAGAAGAAAAAATGAGGTCGTCACAAGATTGATTAGAGAAGAATATGAACAAATAAAAAAAGGCGGACACTAGTCCGCCTTTTTATTTTAATTTTCTTACGAATTCAATAACATTGCTATGAATATTAGTTTTTTGCGGATCATTTGCCACCTCTAGTTCGACCAACTCGCCCCAACGTTGCCATAGCATTTTTTTCTTATCGTCATGTTGTGAACGATGATAGGTTCTAACCAATTTATTGAGTGGAAGGTGATTCAAACACAATTCGATTACTCTCTCTTCTGCGTCTAATCTCTCAGCCCAATTAGTTGCAGCACTACGTCGTAAATCATGTACGGTAAATGGTTCCATATCAGATAGCGAACGAGAAATGAATCGCCTTAAAGCTCTGGTTATCGAGTCAACTAAAATTGGCTCTATTTCATCTGTTTTGGGGCGATCAGATTCGAATACGAAATCACCATTGGCATACTGCGCCTGCTCTTCAATGACTGATTTCGCCTGAGGGGAAATAAAAACAGTATGAGCTCTACCATTTTTTGTTTCAGGTATAGTCCATATATCATCTTTTATCTGTGAAAAACGCATATTAGCGACTTCGCCTCTACGACATCCGGTCAGTATCAATAGCTTGATCGCATTCGCCGCTGGCAGAGAAATAGTGGCATGGCGAGAAACGCCACGCCCTCCGGCCGCCAAGCTACCACCACTCCCAAGATCCTCATCTATCGCCTTCCACAGCCTGCGCAATTCGGGAACTGTCAGCCATCGCTCTCTTGGCGAACCGGCACTGGCACCAAAGTCCTTTGGTCGCAACAGTCTCGCAGGGTTGGCCTCGATCAAACAGTGAACCACTGCATAATCCAACATCTGGTTCAGCGTTCCCAACCCTTTACGGGTTTCGTCTTTTGTTGCGCGCCTGGTTATCTCTAACGCTTGTGCCAAGTGGGCACGAGTCAGATCGATTAAGCGAATATTGCCCAGAGTCTTCTTGAGATGACGATTCCAACGCTCCTGATGGCATTGGAGGGTTTTGGGTTTGACGGCCTGAGCAACATGCTGTGCTTCGAGCCATCGTCCAAGCAACTCATCCATCGTCAGGGCTGTTTCATTTTTAGCCTTTTCTTGTGCCGCAAACTTGGTAGGATCAATGCCCCGCTTCACAAGCAGCACCGCTTTCCCATGCTCCTCTCTGGCTTTAGCCAGAGTCAGAGCAGGATAACTCCCCAGCAACAATTCGCCTTCACTACCACCAATCTTGAAGCGATATACAAAACGCTTGAGGCCACTTTCACGGATTTCTATTTTGAGTCCGCCACCATGCTTCGATTGAATCGCATAGCGTTTCACTTTAACCCCTTCGACTGGCTTGAGTGACGAGATCTCCAAGTCTTTACTTATCGCCATCCGTACCCCTCTCTGTACCCCTCCAGTGCAGTGCATTGGAGTGAGACTTTATGAAACAACTTGATACAGACATATTATGTAAACAACTGTTTTTAATCAAAAAAACATTTAATATAAAACCAACTGATTCTATATGAAACTAATAATTTCTGGACTCCTAAGGGACAGGCCACTGGTTCGACTCCAGTCGGGAGCCCCATATAAAACAAGGGGTTGGCATCATCACGACGCCAACCCCTTGGTCGTTTTTGGCGACAATGAATCTGGCCTGCCAACCTGCGGTGATGACCCTCTCCTTTCTGCGTTCAGAGCATGCGCTCTCTGATAGACTGCTTCTCTTCGGCTTGTCTGTGAGGCCAAGCCCTGTTTCATCTTGCAAAGGAGTGTTGGATGTCCGGATGTTCCTGGTGGGATAGATCCACCGGTTTTGCACTGCTGACCATTGTGCTGTGGGCCTCGCTGGCGGCGCTGACGTCACGGGTCACCAGCGTGTCACCACTGGTGCTGGTCGGGCTGGTGCTGTTTTTCTGCGGGGCCGGGACCTTGCCGTTCTGGCGCCAGTGGCGTGCTCGCCCAACTACCTGGCTGGTGACGATTGCGGCCTTGCTACTCTACCATCTGCTGCTCTTTATGAGCTTTCGCCATGCCCCTGTGCTGGAGGCAAACCTCATCAACTACCTCTGGCCGCTCTGCATCATTCTGTTCACCCCGCTGTTGCTGCCCGGCCACCCACTCCATGCCCGTCACCTGCTGGCTGGCGCCTTTGGTCTGGCGGGCTCCATGCTGGTGATGGTCAACGGCGAGCTGCAACTGCAGCAGGCCTATCTGCCGGGATACCTGCTGGCGCTGGGCGCGGCTGTCGTCTGGAGCGCCTACTCGGTGCTGTCACGCCGTCTGCCACCAGCACCCGCCGTGGTCACTGCAGCAGCCTGCCTGCCCGCAGGTTTGTTGGCGCTGCTGCTCGCTCGTCTGCTCGAAGGGCCTCTGCCGCTCGCGCAGATCCCCACCAGTGACTGGTGGCTGATCATCGGGCTGGCGCTGGGCCCGATGGGGGCCGCCTTTGTCACCTGGTATCTGGCGCTACGGGATGGGGATCCACGGCGGATTGGGGCGCTGGCCTACCTGACACCGCTGCTGAGTACCTTGCTGCTGGTGTTGCTCAATGGAGAAACGCTGACCTCGCGCCATCTGCTGGCCGGCGCCCTGATCATGGGAGGCGCCCTGCTCGGTATGCTGGGCCCACGCAACAACGCGCAAGCATCCCCAGCCAGTTAACTCGGCAACATGGGGCCACCTGACCCACGCTGTCATAAAAACGCCACCATCCCTGTTTAGGCTCGGGCCATGCTCCCCCATGGTCTGTGCTGACAGGAATCACCCCGTGAAAATCGCCCATTACGCCACCCTCTCCTCTCTGGTTCTGTTACTTGTCGCGGGAGGGCAGGCGCTGTCCCTCTACCACGGCTGGCAACAACTTGCCCGAACCAGTCAGGCCCAGCATCAGCACGAAACGCTGCAACAACTGGTGACCGTGACGCTGCAAAACAGTCTGCGGGACTACCTCAACAGCGGCGATCCGCAGCAACTGACCGCGGCAGAGAAGATCCGCCAGCAAGCGCTCTCCTCGATGGCCGCTCAGGATGATGCCGTGGCGGCCCCGCTCAGGCAGCAACTCGAACAGATGGCGCAGCGTATCGCGCACGACTATCAGGCCGCAGGCAAGCTCTCGGGCAACAGCCAGCTGCTGCTGCAAAATGCGGAGAGTGAGCTGGGCAGCCAGGTTATGGCGCTGATCCGCTATGGGGAGCAAGGCGCCAGCAGCGAACAAGCTGCCGTAGCGCAGCAATATCGCAGCGGTGCGGCCGAGATCCTGGCCAGCCTGCCGCGCCTCGCCCATTTGCGGCAAAGCTATATGGAGCAGGGCAACGAGAAGCTGCTCGAGGGGATCCGTTTCGAACTGGAGGCACTACAAAAACAGACGCAAGCGCTGCAAGCCTTGCCGCTGCTCGGCCTTTATGAAGAGGCGCCCACCGATGAGTTCACGCTGGGGGAGCCGGTGCGCAAGGAGCTGGGGGATCAACCGCGCAGTGAATTACGCTCGCTGCTGGGCCGCTATCCGCAGGAGCTGGTCAACAGCCGCACGGCGCTGCAACAGCAACAGGCTGGCCGCCAGGCCGTGCAGCAAGACATCATGGCGATGTTGCAAGCGACCAGGCAGATGGGGGAGCAACTTGCCCGCGAGCGGCAAGCTGTCAATCAGGAGTTGGCCACCATCCTCGGCACGCTGGCGCTCTGTCTGGTGGTGGTCGCCCTGCTGTTTGCGCTGGTGCAACGACGCTGGCTGCTCACCCCCTTGTTGCGACTGCGCCGTGCCTTTATGCAGCTCGATCAGACAGGGCAGGCCGAGCCGTTGCCTGCCGGGCACGATCGCAACGAGCTGGCCGATATCGTTGCCAGCTACAACCGGCTGATCGGCCGCCTGCAACTGGATCAGCAACAGAAAGAGGGGCAGCTGTCAGCGGTATCCCTCAGCCTGCAAGGAATGGTCAGCCAGGTTGACGAGATCCACCACAGCACCCGCACCACCGAACAGGTGGTCGACGAGAGCGGTCAGATGATGGATGAGCTGAACCAGCTGGCCGGAGAGGTCCATCAGGTCGCCGCCGACATCGCCCGGCATGCCCACCATAACGAACAAGCGATGAGCCAGAGCGAAGATCTGGTGGGTAGTATGCTGCACGCCACTCATCAGACCGGACTGGCAATTGATGAGAGCGATGAGGCGCTGCAAGCCCTCACCCGCTCGGTTGCCGATGTGACGGCCATTGTCGATGTGATCGGTCATATCGCTCAGCAGACCAACCTGCTGGCCCTCAACGCCGCCATTGAAGCGGCCCGCGCGGGGGAGCAGGGGCGCGGCTTTGCCGTGGTCGCGGATGAAGTGCGCCACCTCTCGGCCAATACCCAGCAATCCCTCAACCAGATCACCGATATTCTGGGGCGTCTGACCCAATCCGGTGAACAGCTTGGCACCGTGCTGAACCGGATCACCAGCGAGTCAAGCCGCCAGCGGGCACAGGCGGAGCAACTGCGCCAGACCACCCGGGCGGTACGGGAGATCGCCCGCAACACCGCAGTCATCGCCCTGCAGGGGGCCGACAACGCCAAAAGTCAGGAGCACAAGCTGGCCAGTTTTGCTGATCTGATCGCCCGTATCCATCAGCATGCCCGGCAGGTGAGTCAGCTCTCGGTGCAGGTTTCGTCCCATATCCATCATCAGGCGCAGCAGATCCCACGCATCCTCGGCCAGCAAGGCTGACCTTGCTTCTTATCGCCCACTTCCCTGCCAAGCGACTTTCCCTCCCTTGGCGGGAAAGTTTTTTTGCGCCACAAAATTATCTGTTACCTGCCGGTTAACTACGCCCTTCCCCGCTGCAGTATGAAAACCCGCACTGGCGCTGGTCGCAGCCACAAGAAAACGCTTTCATTACCGTAATACCTGCCGCTAGGCTGTTTACGACCTTGCCCATGATTATTTGCACTCGGTCATACTTTTGAAACGTTGAGGGAACTTTTCATTGATATTTCGCACCGCGAACGTACTCTTGGAGTTGTCCGATAGCCAAGAATCGGAACATAAAAAAACAACATGTGATGATCAGGACTGCGAACTACAGATGTGCCAAGACATCCGGATTTGCAGGTAACCAAGACAAGATTTTTTGCCCTTCGGGGTTTTGATTGCAATGCCAATACCGAGCGGTAGGCCTGATGCCAACTGCCGGAAAAAAAAAGCTAAGTCCATAAAATCAGGAGCAATAAAAATGGAAAAAGTGATCTTCAAGCGCGCCGCTTTGAGTGCCGCTGTGGTAGCCGCGCTGGTCGCCCCCGGCATGGCATTGGCTGCTCAGGACATGATGAGCCCAAACTACGGCAAATCCTATGAGGCCTTTGCCGATGATGCCAAGCTGAGCGGTGGCCTGTTCTACTTCCAGCGTGAGCGTGATCGTAAGAATGATGAGGGTAAGTACCAAAGCAACCTGAGCCACTCTACCGCTCAAGCAGCCCTTAACTTCAACTCTGGCTACGCGTGGGATGTTGTAGGCCTGGATCTCGGTGGCTATGGTGCCTACGACCTCGCCGTTGACCAGACTAACGGTGCCAACGAAGAAAATGAATTCTCCTTCTGGGGCAGTTCTTGGGGCACTAGCGATGGCTTGTCCGAGAACGGTGCCAGCCTGACCAATGCGGCTCTGAAGTTCAAATTTGGCAACAGCGTGACTGCCAAAGGCGGTTACACCCAGCTCTATGTTCCCGGTATCATCGGTGTGAACTGGTCCTATCAGCCGGGTACCTATCGCGGTGGCCAGATTGAAGGCAACTTCGGTGGTCTCTACCTGACCTACGCCATCGCTGACGAATACAAAGCCCCTTGGTTCAAAGAAACCCAGATGTTCTCTCGTTCCAAGTCCAAGCCTTGGGTGTCTGGTTACAGTCCATTGGAAGATCAATACAAGATCGATTACATCCACGGTATCGCAGCCCGTTACACCTTCGAAAATGGCACTGCTGTGACAGGTTCATTTGGTCAATCTAAAGACTACATGGACAGCTATCACTTCAAACTGGCCCACAAGTTTGACGTAATTGGCGGCCTCTCCACCAGCTACCAGTTCTACGGTTCTGAAACCTCTGATTTTGTCGCTACCGCAGGTGATGCAGGCAAAACCTACGATGGTATGGCATGGCAGCAAGCGCTGACCGCCGCATGGAACTACGCCCAGTACGGTTTCCGCCTGGAAGGTCTGTGGACCAAGGCTGAGGGTGATGAAGGCAACTACCTGCCCCGTCTGACCCGTGGCTACGGCAACTCACAGGGTGCCAACGAAATTTGGTGGGATTCCCGCTCCGACTGGAACGCCAACAACGAAAAAGCGCTGTTCTTCGGCGTGACTCGCTCGCTGGATGATTTGGTAGGTGCACCTGGCTGGTCTGTCGGTGTCTCCGGCGCCTACGGTTGGGATATTGAAGACGGTTACGGCCAGAAGCATGCTTCCGGCGAAGATACCGAATGGGCAGCCAACTTTGATGTCAGCTATACCGTGCAGGATGGCAAGCTGAAAGGCACCCTGTTCAAACTGCACTACACCGACTACAACAACGATCTGCCAACCAGCTGGGCATATCCGAACGTGTTCGCCTCCGAGCAGGACGTCAAGTTCCACATCATCATGCCGTTTACCATCATGTAATCAGGCAATACGATGTCAGCAAACCGGGCCACTTGGCCCGGTTTTCTTTTTTCCGGTTGGCAGGCTAACATGCGAGCCGGATAAGGGTTTTATCCGCTCACCAGCCCGCACGCTTTTGTCAGCAGTCACAAGGACGCCATCATGCCCCGTTTTGTTCTGATCACCGGTTGTTCCAGCGGTATTGGCCTCACCGCCGCACAGGCGCTGGGGCAGCACGGTTTTACCGTGATCGCCTCGGCGCGCAAGGCGGAAGATGTGGCCCGCTTGCAGCAACAGGGATTGCTGGCAGTACAACTGGATCTGGCAGACCCCGCCTCCATCGAGCTGGGTGCCAGTGCGGCGCTCCATCTGGCGGGCGGGCGCCTCTATGGCCTGTTCAACAACGGCGCTTATGGCCAACCCGGTGCGCTGGAAGATCTGCCCACCGAGGCGCTCAGGGAGCAGTTCAATACCAACCTGTTTGGCTGGCACCATCTGATCCGGCAGGTGCTGCCGCCGATGCTGGAGGCCAAAGAGGGCCGGATAGTGCAGAACAGCTCGGTACTGGGGCTGGTTGCCATGAAGTATCGCGGCGCCTACAACGCCAGCAAATTTGCGCTGGAAGGTTATAGCGACACCCTGCGCCTCGAACTGGCGGGCAGCGGGGTACATATCAGCCTGATTGAACCGGGCCCCATCGATACCCGTTTTCGTGCCAATGCCCGCAGCGCCTTCTTGCGTCACATCGATCCGGCCCAGAGCCGCCATCAGTCGGCCTACCGCCAGACCCTGACGCGGCTGGAAAAAGAGGGGGCCACCAGCGGCTTTACCCTCTCCAGCGAAGCCTGCATCCCGCCACTGCTCCATGCACTGACCCACGCCCATCCCAAGGCGCGCTATCCGGTGACCACTCCGACCCGGCTGTTTGCCTTCCTGCGACGGGTATTGCCCACTCGCTGGCTCGACAAACTGCTGGCCAAATCGGCCTGATCCGGTGATTGGCGACAAGCATCCTGCCGCCCGGATTGGGTTAGCTGTATAGAGGCGTAATCCAATCCGCCAACCTTGTTTATCCCTCTCTTCAATAGTGTTCACCGTTGCTGTAGTAGGCGCTCTTGACCAGGGGGATCACCTGCACCACCACATAGGTCTGCTCCCCCAGTACCTGCTTCAGATGGCGCGTAATAAGGCGCGCGGCGGCATCCTGCATCTCCTGCGGCCGTTCGAACCAGTGCAACTCGACAAACGGAAATCCCGCCTCTGGCTCGCCGTTACGGATCCAGCAACTCTCCACCCGCTCCATGGTGACAAACTCCGGCTTGCCGCCGGTCAGCTCGCAAAGCTCGGCCAGCAGCGGGCCGCTCAGCTGTTGCAGGGTATCGAGCGTCACGGCGCGAAAACGAAGATGGGGCATGGCAAACCTCTTGGTTATCTGAAATGAGGACTTATCATAGGAGTTATTGTCAGCAAGAGAAGTCACCCGGCGCATATTAAGGATCCCCATGAGGTTTCATCGCACCCTCTTTGCCTTCCTGCTCTGCCTGCTGCTACCGCTGCACGCCTTTGCCGATCCCGCCTTCTATCGGGTGAGCAAGGGCAACCAGCAACACTGGCTGCTGGGCTCCATCCATGCGGGCAAGCCTTCCCTCTATCCTCTTCCCGAGCCGGTCGAGCGCGCCTGGCTGCAGAGTCGCGCACTGGTGATGGAGGTGGACATGAACAGCATCACGCCGGATCAGTGGCAACAGACCGCCTCCCTTACCCGACTGGTGGATGGCAAACCGCTCAAGGATCATCTGCCTGCCGAGCTCTATCAACGCACCCTGATGGCGGGCGCCCGCTATGGCATCGACGAGGCTACCCTCGCCACCCTGCGCCCCTGGTTTGCCGCCATTACCCTGACCCAGGCCGCCATGGCCCGCTCCGACTTCAAGAGTGAACTAGGGATAGACCAGCACTTTGCTACCCGGGCCGACAAAGAGGGCAAGCCGGTAGTGGGCTTTGAAACCCTGCTGGAGCAGCTCGGTTATCTGGCCAGCGTGGGTGACAACCAGACCCTGATGCTCGCCAGCACCCTGGATGAGCTGCCGATGCTGGAGAGCGGGTTCGCCGCCGTGATGAAGGCGTGGCAGCAGGGGGATGAGGCGACGCTGATCAATCTGCTCAAGGAGGAGATGGCCCCGCCCGCGCTACAGAGCTGGATGGAGCAGACCCTGCTGGCCGAGCGCAACCACAACTGGCTGAAAAAATGGTCCACCCTGCCCAGCGAGAGCTTTATCGTGGTAGGCGCGCTGCACCTTTACGGCGAACAGGGATTGCTGGCGTTGCTTGAGCAGCAGGGGTGGCACATTACCCCGCTCACCACCCCGGGCCCGGTGCAGACTCAGGAACAAGGAGTCCAGTGAGAACGATCACAGAACACACTGGTTATTAAACAACCTGAAAGGGAGTTGATCGGGATCATCCCGGACGGGGCAAAGAGGTATTTATCATGCCTGTCATCAACCGGGTGACAGGAGCAATAAAATGGACTTTTGGCTGGACCTGATGTTTGGCAACAGCGTGGGATTGATGTCGATGCTGGTGATTATCGGCACCTTCTTGCTCATCAGCTCTTACGCGGCTTACTTCATCTACAAAGTGATGCACTCGCAGCCACCTCATTCACAGCAACCCTATTCTCAACAACCCAAAGAGGGAAAATAATCCTCTGACACAGGCGGTCGCTCACACTGACCGCCTGTGCTGTTTTATGGTTCGCGACTGTGCTTCCCGGGCCAGACTGCACTAATGTCCATGCTTGGCGCCCCTTATCCCCTCCCCCTTTCCCCGTTTTCTGTGCCGGTTACGGCCGTTATAATGGCCCCCACTTTTTCTTATGGGGAGCCTGCCGTGTCTCATAACGACGAACTCTCGCTATTCATGAATGAAGTGGCCGACGTGCGGCCCATTCGCAGCGACAACATCCATCCCCATGCGGCCAAATCCGCCCCGACCGAGGCGCAGCTCGCTCGCCGTCAGGCTGCCACCGCCGAGCAACTCGCCCTCGACCACCTCACCATGGAGGCCATCGAGATGCGCGATCCGCACGAAATCGTCGGCTTCAAACGCGATGGGGTGCAGGAGGGGGTCTACAAGAAGCTGCGGCTCGGCAAATACGAGCTGCAGGCCAGCCTGGACTTGCACCAGAAAACCCTCAATGAGGCGCGCCAGACACTGGTGCAGTTCATTGCGGATTGTGAAGTCCGGGATATCCGCTGCCTGCTGATCCTGCACGGCAAGGGGGAGCGCAGCACCCCGCGCGCCCTGCTGAAAAGCTATGTCAGCGCCTGGTTGCCGCAACTGCCCGCCGTCATGGCGATCCACAGCGCCGAGCGTCGCCACGGCGGCAGCGGTGCTCTATACGTGCTGCTGCGTAAAAGCGAACGCAAAAAAGCGGAAAACCGCGAACGGCACCAGAAGCGGCTCGGCTAATCCGCGTTTCGCCCCCACGCCTTTGGCCCGCCTGCATGAAGGTGGTCAACTATACAGCGGCGGTGTTAGCATCGAACGGCCCCGAGCATGCCAGGTACGGGGCGGCATACCATCAGGGACGATAACAAGGACAATCCCATGTCATATCAAAAGCTTGAACAACATCAGCAGCAGATCCACCGCTTTAGCCACCTCGCCGCCATCTGCGGCTGGGATCAGGCGGCCATGATGCCGGAAGGGGGCAACGATGCCCGCGCCGAAGCGATGGCCGAACTCGGTCTGCTAATCCACCAGAAGCGTACCGCTCCCGAGCTGGGTGACTGGATTGCCAGGGCCGAGAGCGAGCCGCTGGATGAGGTGCAACGGGCCAACCTCGGCGAGATCAAGCGCCAGTGGCAAGATGCCAGCCTGCTGCCCGGTGAGCTGGTCGAAGCGCTATCGCTCGCTGGCAGCAAGTGCGAGCACGCCTGGCGCAGCCAGCGCAAGAACAACGACTGGGCCGGCTTTGCTCCCAATCTCGAGGAGGTGGTGAAACTCTCCCGTGAAGTGGCGCAACTGCGGGCCGATGCGCTTGGCGTGCGCCCCTACGACGCCATGCTGGCGCTCTATGAGCCGGGCATGACCAGCGCGCGGCTCGATCAGATCTTCGGCGATCTCACCAGCTGGCTGCCGAACCTTATTCAGACCGTGAGCGAACAGCAAAAGGGCGATGCCCTGCTGCTGCCGCAAGGCCCCTTCCCTATCCCGCCCCAACAGGCGCTCGGTCAGGAGGTAATGGGACTGCTCGGCTTTGATTTCGCCCACGGCCGCCTCGATGTGAGCAGTCACCCCTTCTGTGGCGGCGTGCCGACCGATGTGCGGATCACCACCCGCTATAACGAGCAGGAGTTTGTCTCCAGCCTGATGGGCATAGTGCACGAGACCGGCCATGCCCGTTACGAACAGGGGCTGCCGCGCCATCTGCTGGGTCAGCCGGTGGCCGAAGCGCGCTCCATGGCAATCCACGAGAGCCAGAGCCTGTTTTGCGAGATGCAGCTGGGCCATCATCCGGCCTTTCTGAGTCTGCTGGCACCGCGCATTCGTCACCACTTCGGCGAGCAGGCGGCGTTTGCGCCGGACAATCTGGCCAAGCTCTACAGCCGGGTCGAGCCGGGCTTTATCCGGGTCGATGCGGACGAGGTGACCTATCCGGCCCACGTCATCCTGCGCTACGAGCTGGAGCGGGATCTGGTGGAAGGGAAGATCGAGGTGGCCGACATCCCCGAGCTGTGGGACGCCAAGATGCAGCAGTGGCTGGGGCTCTCCACCAAGGGCAACTACCGCAATGGCTGCATGCAGGATATTCACTGGACCGACGGCTCGTTCGGCTACTTCCCGAGTTACACCCTGGGCGCCATGTATGCCGCCCAGCTACGCTTTGCGCTCGAGAAAGAGCTGGGCAGCATGGGTGAGGTGATCGCGGCGGGCCGTCTGCCGGAGATCTTCGGCTGGCTCGGTCGCCACATCTGGTCACAAGGGAGCCTGCACAGCACCGACGAGCTGGTGCGCCGTGCCACCGGTGAAGCGCTCAACCCGCACTGGCTGCGCCAGCATCTGGAACAGCGCTACCTGAAGTAATGAGCGCAGTAAGCTAACAGCAGAACGGGGCCCTTTTTAGTTAACCACTACAGGGCCCCGTTTTTATGGCGGTTCATTTTTATGGCAGTGCATGGCACAGCACGCCATCACCATGTAGTAAAAAGAGAGGATTCAGAGGGGATCAGGGGAACCCAGCAACTCGCGCAGTTGCAGGATATTGCCCTCAGGGTCGAAGGCATTGCGCACCACGAAACCGGGCCCTGTCCACTGCTGTGGCAGCAGGCCGCCGCCGAGATCCGCCGCCTTCGCTTCCGCCCAGGCAAGGCTGGAGACGGTGAAGAACAGCTTGATGGCCCCCTCTTCCCGTAGTTCTGGCGGGCGGTTGATAACGACCTGCTCGGCATAGGGCTCTGGAATGGCGTGGATCAGCAGCTGGATATCGCTGTTTTCCAGCACCACCAGCTGCTCATCCTGATTGCAGACCACCATCTGCAGCAATGTACGGTAAAACTGGGTCAGCAGGCCCGGATCCTTGGCATAGATCAGGGCACCGGCACGAGCGGGGCCTGGCATGGAGCACTCCTCAATAGTGAACGACCGGGTGGACAGATCTCCACCTTCTCACAGTTGCGCGCCCCGTTCGATCCTTTTTAGCGGCTCGTCAGACTCACTGCACAAAGTGCCACTGCCGCAGCGCCAGCGTCGGCGGCGGCCCCTGATCTTCGCCCATATCCGCCATGCCCAGCGCCTCGTCATAATGCACCCCGCCAGCGCCGCTCTCGGTCAGATGCTTGGCACGCACCGCCCCGTACAGACCGCCACTCCCGGCAATCTTCATCTCGGTGAGCGGAGCATAGAGGGCGGCATAGAGCGGGGTATTGCCCGACAACTTGACCCCATCCTTGCCACTGTATGCGGAATAGATGGAAATCGCCGGATTACCTGCCGGTGTCAGTCCCTGCTTGCCTGCCGTGACCTCGGCTCCGGCCCCGAGATCGATCTTGCCGCTGACGATCAGGGTCAGGCTGCTGCCCGGCTCGACCGTCAACTGGTTGCTGCCGCCCATGGTGAAATCCTTGCCGATCAGCAGCACCACATCCCCCTTGATGGTGAGCTTGGCATCCGACCCCATATTGAGGCTATCGAGCTGATACACGGTCTGCTCCTTGCCAAACAGCTCCCCCTTGCCGGGCAGCGGCAAGGCAGGCTTGTTCTGGTTACTGCTGGTGACCGAGCCGGTAGAGGGATCCGTGGTCAGCACCATCTGCTGGGTGGCCCCGAGCGTCAACGGGCCATTGATGGGCAGTGTTGCAGGGGGGAACGATTTGGCCAGCGCGGCCACATTGAGCGGGTCACACACCTGCCCGGCTACCGGTGGCAGCTTGGGGTGGGTGCGGTACTGGGGATCCAGATACTTCTGGTTTTCAGGGTCATTGAAGCTGCCAATCCCGCCATAGCTCAGCTGTCCACTGTCAATACTCGTCTTCCAGCCCATAGCAACGTCACCATTGACCGCCACCTGGCCACCGATGCGTCCCCCTTTCAGAGTCAAACTGCCGCCCCCTTTCACATTACCGGAGACCCGGACAATCTTGTCCGAAGAGGGGGAGATAATGACGTCACTCCCGGCATTCACGTTGCCGGAGATGGGGGAAGATCCGTTCAGGGTCACCGAGCCGGTCGCCCGTACATCGCCCCAGATGGGGGAGTGCCCGGCGAGCACCATATTGGCCTTGTCGCTAACGGTCGCCACCTTGGCATTCTGGTTGATGTTGGTGCCGCCATATTTGCCCTTACGCGAGTCATAGCTATCGATAAGACCGCTGCCGGAGAGGCTCAACCCTTCGCACGCCACCACCGAATCCTGGAAGATCAGATTGCCCGGTTCACGCTTGAGGGCAAACAGCGCGTTGAGGCTGGCATTTCCCTCCAGATAGCGGCCATGGCTCTGCAACGCCAGCTTGCTGTCGGCTTCAGTATCCAGCTGCTCGATGCTGAAGCGGCTACCCGCCATCGCCCCTTCGCCCTTGCCCGGCACCTTCTGCACCAGCCGATCCCACTCGATGCGCGGCTCGGCGCCAAGCGCCTGACGCAGGGCGCGATAACTCTCGTTCATTCCCTGCTCGGCACTGAGCTGCGCATTGATCTTCTTGTGAAAATTGCCGCTCAGGCGAGTCTGCAACTGGTTCTCCTGAATGCTGGTAAACACCAGCAGACTCGACAGCAGGCTCACTACCAGCACTACCAGCAATACGGCTCCCCGCTGCCTCTTCAATCCCTTGTTCATCCTGCTCCCCCAGTTGTGGCGTTGGCACCGGATGTGGCCAGCGCTGCCGCCCAGACCGCCTTGCGACGGGCCACCTGCACCTCTACCCCCGGCTCCAGATAGCCGGGCAGCCCTTCGGGCAAGATACGGATATTGACCAGCGTCCCCTGCTGGCCGAATTCAAGATCCTGAAGATGCGCCAGCAACAGGCGCGCGCCGTCCCCGTCATCGCAACTGAGTACCGGCGGCGTGAAGCGGTACTGCTCGGTAAAATCGGCGGTTTTCTGGTTGCCAAGGCAGGAGAGCACCTGACTGCCCCCCTCCACCTTGAAGGCGAGCGTCAGGCGATCAGGGGTGACGGCAATCAGCTGATCCGCCTGCTTGATGCTGTTGGTAAAGGTCAGCGTGGCAAAGCGCAGCACTTCGTTTGCCTGCTCCAGCGCCTTGCTCTGCTCGACCGTGCTCTTGATGGGCACGTACCCGGCAAAAATCGCCAGTATCAACATCAGACCGAGCACCATGGAGATCATCAGCTCGACGAGACTGACGCCTCGCTGTCGGGAGGGAACGCTCAGCATAGGGGGGGAAATCCTGCGTTCAGCGCCACCCGCTTGGCACCGGAGACCCGCTTGTCCTGCCACTCGATAGCGACCACAAAGTTATCGCTGTAGCGGTTCGGCAGCACCAGCCGGTGGCCATCATGCAGGGTGAAACGGGCGAGAAAATCGGCCTGGGTGAACCGCTCCGGCTTGCGCTGCACTTCGCACAGCGAGCTCCAGATCTGCTCCACGCTGTTGCTCGCCTCTATGGTGGCCAGCGTGCTCTGCAGGCTGTAGTGTGCCTGCTGCAACGAGACCACCTGCCCCTTGGCGAGACCGAGAAACACCATCACCGCCAACACCATGGAGACCATGATCTCCACCAGATTGAAACCCTGCTGGCGAGCAGGCGCGGCGTGTCTCATGAGCAACTCCCTTGCAGCAGCTGACCGCTCGGCGCCACACAGAGCACGCGCTGATCACCGAGTCGATTGGCCAGAGTGATCTCGGTGTGGCGGCTGCTGCCGGTTGGCGCGATCCGGATCGGCTCAAACGGCTCGATCACCACGCCGCCAGCGGGTGCTGCCGCCTGACGCAGCAACTTGCTATCGACCATCACCTCCCAACCGCCGCTCTCGGTGCCCTGCAGCACCACCGGCAGAGTCAGCTTGACCGCCTCGCTACGGGCAAAACGGTAGGCAGAAGCGAGCTCGGTAGCAGAGCGCTCGAGCCGCTCGGCCGCGAGGCGCTGACTCATGGAGGGCACCGCAACCAGCAGCAAGATGGCGGCAATGCCGACCGTGACCATCAACTCAATCAGGGTAAATCCGCGCACGTTCATCTTATGATCCCCAGCAGTCATGACGGTTGGCCGCGCGATAACCGGTGTGATCGAGCGTCAGAGTGCCGCACTCATCCTGTTGTCGCGTCGTCGGAATGGCTTTGAGCAGGTAGTCGCCAGCGTCTTGCTGGCTGTAGTTGAATTGGTAGAAATCCGTGCAGGGAGGAGGGACAAACGTGTCGGGATAACGGCCCTGTTGGGTATAGATACGTTCGAGGGCGAGCGCCTGCTCCAGCAGTTGCTGCTGTGCTTCGTAACGACGCCCCTGTTGCAGATACCCCTGATACGCTGGCAGCACGATGGCCGCGAGAATGCTGACAACCGTCATGGCGATCAGCAATTCGATCAGACTAAACCCCCGGCAATGGGGCCATGCCGTACAGTCGTTCACTTATCATCCTTGGCAAGTGTTGTTGTTATTGGTCGGCCGCTGGCCGCAAAGAGCATGACTTAATAATCACGAAAAATTAACTGACTCGATTGAACAACACAAAACCGTTCCCCTCAATCGCAAAAAGATAATTATGTGATCTGTTATCAGTTTTTAATCAGCTTGCAACACCACTAATCTCGCAAGGCAAATAAAGTTGAGCCAATCCCCCTGCCGAGTCGCTCGGGGTGAAACGACGGGGTAGCCGATTTTTGCTATCCCTGTCCGCTTCTGGCTAGTCACAACCCCCTCGCCCCCTTACTCTCTTGCCATCTATTCCAACAAAATATCCCAGCAAAGGCGCCATGCAATGAATGCGAAGCCAAGCCCAGACCCATCACCGGATGATGTGATCAACGCCCTCAGCCGCGAACAGTGCCACGCCGCGCGGCTCGCCCGCGATGCGCGCTTCGATGGCCGCTTCTTTACCGGCGTGATCTCGACCGGCATCTACTGCCGGCCCGTCTGTCCGGCACGGCCACCGCACGAGCACAATGTGCGCTACTTCCAAAGCGCCGCTGCCGCCGAGCAGTATGGCCTGCGCCCCTGTCTGCGCTGTCGCCCGGAGCTGGCCCCCGCAGCCCGTGGCGATCTGCCTGTTGAGCTGGCACGCATACTGGCCCGCATCGATCGCGGCGAGCTGGCGGACGGCACGCTCGCCGAACTGGCTGCAGAGGCCAGGATCAGCGAACGCACGCTGCGCCGCCAGTTCGAGCAGCACCTCGGTGCCTCGCCAAAACAGGTAGAGCAGACGCGCCGCCTGCTGCTCGCGAAACGGCTGCTGACCGAAACCGGGCTGCCCATCACAGATATCGCGTTTGCGGCAGGCTTTGCGAGTATCCGCCGCTTCAACGACGCTTGGCTGAACGCTTACGGGCTGGCCCCGCGCACCCTGCGCCAGCAAGAGCAGCACGATGACGCGACAGAACACATTGGCTCGGAGCCGCGCGGCGCAACCCTGACGCTGCAACTGCCCTACCGCCCTCCGTATGATGTGGCGGCCATGTTGGCGTTCTACCGGCTGCGGGCGATCCCGGGGCTGGAGCGGGTGGATAGTGAGGTGTATGAGCGGCGCTACCGGGTCGGCGATCAGGTTGCGCTGGTACGCATCGCGCAGGGCAAGGGGCATAGCCTGCAGCTCACCGTCCATGATCTGCCGCTCGCGGCGCTGCCTGATCTGCTGTATCGGGTGCGCCGGATGTGGGATCTCGATGCCGACATGCAGCGGATCGGCGATCGGCTCGGTCAGGATCCGCTGCTAGCCCGTTTGCAGGCGCGCTGGCCGGGCGTGCGGCTGCCCGCCGGCTGGGATGAGTACGAGGTGATGCTGCGCGCCATCGTCGGCCAGCAGGTGTCAGTCAAGGGGGCCATCACCCTGCTCGGGCGACTGGTGGCCCGCACCGGGGCGCAATTCGGAGTGGCGCAACTGCCGACCCCCGCCCAGTTGTGCGAACTCGATCTCGACGGCATCGGCATGCCCGGCAGCCGCATTCGCACCCTGCGGGGAGTGGCCGAGGCGCTGGCCAGCGGCGAACTGACCCTAACTACGGCCAATGACGAGCAGTTGCTGGCGCTACCGGGCATAGGCCCCTGGACAGTTTCTTACTGGCGGCTGCGCTGCGGGCTGGATACCGACGCCTTCCCCGCCTCCGATCTGGTGCTGCAAAAGGCGCTCGGGGGCGGCACCAAGCTGCCGGTGAAGGAGGTGTTGGCGCAAAGCGCAGCGTGGCAACCGTGGCGCAGCTATGCGGCCAGCTGGCTGTGGCACGCCATGAGCGAAGCACCCAATTTGCTGCTCCATGCCACCAGCAACGAAAACCAGCCAGATAACCAACAACAGGAGATAACCCCATGATCCGCTACGATATCCTGCCGACCCGCTGTGGCGATCTGCTGGTCGCCATCAATGAATCTGGTCTGGTACACGTGGACTTTGTGGTGGGCCTGCGAGCACTGCCAGATATGAGTGGCTGGCAACAAGAGCGCGAGGCGCTGGCCCCCTTCCTCGCCGAATTTGACGCCTATTTTGCCGGTCGCTTGCAGCGCTTCTCCCTGTCCCTTGCGGCTCGCGGCACCGCTTTTCAGCAAGCGGTGTGGCAATCATTGTGTGATATTCCCTACGGCGAAACTCGCAGCTACAGCGATATTGCCCGAGCCATCGGCAAGCCCGATGCGGTACGGGCAGTGGGGGCGGCAAACGGTCGCAATCCACTCTCGATCATCGTTCCCTGCCATAGGGTGATCGGCCAAAACGGCAGCCTGACCGGCTATGCGGGGGGATTGGAGATCAAAAAGATGCTGCTGGATCTGGAAAATAGCCCTCGTAATACCGCATCAAGCCACGCTACCTGAATATCACACGTTATATGCTATACCTCGTCATAAATGATAATTGAGAGCGCATGGCGTAACGTTAAATAACAAAACAGGTATGATAGCCTTCACATTAAGGTAATGGCGCAACATTCAACAACCATGACCCAACGAAAAAACAACAATTGAAATGGAAATTTCCTTTCCGTTCCAGATTATCAAGTGTGATTGCCATTCATTTTTACCCTCTGCTCAATTAGTATTATGCTGACCACAAACCACTTTTAATGACCGTTAGCGAATCCATATTGAATGAATAAAAATGACCGACAACGCCTGATCAAAACGCGCCTGATAATTGATAAGGAAGTCAGTGTAAAAGCGTTGGCCGGTACTTTTTCTGTGACCGAAAGAACGATCCGCAATGATTTACAAGCGCTAGCTGACAAGCATCTTTGCGAAATGTTCTATGGCGGTGCCAGATTGATCAAACATGATGAAGACATCTATTTTGAATCAACATCCATCAACAATCAGGGTGAGAGCGTGAACATTTTGTTAAATTTCACCCAGTTTTTTGAGACCCGCATTGAGTACCGTTTCCAGATATT
>NZ_JAPCJA010000035.1:0-53798 GCF_027707745.1 Aeromonas sp. QDB23 | reverse complement strand
GTGATGTTTTCATGTAGAACCTCCTGCGTTCAAGATACGAGAAAATTCTACTTATGAGCACCTCAGTTTTTCGGGGGGATTACCTCTGCGCGATGCCACGTTCTGGCACTTTTTTCGTCAAAATGTGGTAATCAGTTACATAAACAGAAAATTAATTTCACAGTTTTTCATGATATAGCGCAATTTCAGACAGAATGTTGGTTGACTCACCGGAGAGTTCTAGTAAATTTACAAGCGGAATTTTCTTTGACTACTGAACAGTTAGGTAACTAAATATGACTATCAAAGTAGGTATTAACGGTTTTGGCCGTATCGGTCGTTTCGTATTCCGTCTGGCCGCTGAGCGTGCTGACATCGAAGTTGTTGGTATCAACGACCTGATCGATGTTGACTACATGGCTTACATGCTGAAGTACGATTCAACTCACGGTCGTTTCAACGGTACCGTTGAAGTTAAAGACGGCAACCTGGTTGTAAACGGCAAAACCGTACGTGTTACCGCTGAGCGTGACCCGGCCAACCTGAAGTGGGGCGAAATCGGTGTTGACGTTGTTGCTGAAGCTACCGGTCTGTTCCTGACCGACGAGACTGCTCGTAAGCACATCGCTGCTGGTGCCAAGAAAGTTGTTCTGACTGGCCCGTCCAAAGACGCTACCCCGATGTTCGTAATGGGTGTTAACGACTCTACCTATGCTGGCCAGGACATCGTTTCCAACGCTTCCTGCACCACCAACTGCCTGGCACCGATCGCCAAGGTTCTGAACGATACCTTCGGTATCGAGTCTGGCCTGATGACCACCGTTCACGCTACCACTGCTACCCAGAAGACCGTTGATGGTCCGTCTGCCAAAGACTGGCGCGGTGGCCGCGGTGCGGCTCAGAACATCATCCCGTCCTCTACCGGTGCAGCCAAAGCTGTTGGCGTAGTTATCCCGGAACTGAAAGGCCTGCTGACCGGTATGGCTTTCCGTGTTCCGACTCCGGACGTGTCTGTTGTTGACCTGACCGTTAACCTGAAGAAAGCTGCCACCTACGCAGAAATCTGCGAAGCGATGAAAGCTGCTTCCGAAGGCGCTATGAAAGGCGTTCTGGGCTACACCGAAGACGAAGTTGTATCTACCGACTTCCTGGGTGAGCGTCAGACCTCCGTATTCGACGCCAAGGCTGGTATCCAGCTGAACGACAAATTCGTTAAAGTTGTATCCTGGTACGACAACGAAATGGGCTACTCCAGCAAAGTTCTGGACCTGATCGCTCACATCTCCAAGTAATTTGGGATGCGCAATCGCGTAGCTTGAAAAAGGCGGCCATTGGCCGCCTTTTTGTTTTTCGGTTTCCCCTGATGACAGGAGTCCACATGCAATCCATTCGTCCCCTGACAGCCAATTGCAAGCTTGCCAACAATGCGGCCGGTCTGCCGGTTCTCACCATCAACAACGACTATGCCAAGGCCGAGATCAGCCTGTTTGGCGCCCATGTGCTGAGCTATCAGCGCCATGGCGAGCCAGCCTCCATCTGGCTGAGTGACAAGGCGGTGCTGGATGGCAGCAAGCCTGTTCGTGGCGGTATCCCGATCTGCTGGCCCTGGTTTGGCCCGGCGCCAGCCCGTGTCGGCAGCGGCAAGCCCTCCCACGGCTTTGCCCGCACCACCCTCTGGATGCTGGACGGGGTCTCCGATCACGCCGATGGCACCCTGGTGCACCTCTCTCTGCGCGACAGCGATGCGACCCGCGCTCTGTGGGATCACGCCTTCGAGCTGGAGCTGGACGTGCTGGTTGGCAAAGAGCTCTCGCTGGTGCTGACCACTCGCAACACCGGCGCCCTGCCGCTGACTTATAGCAGTGCGCTGCATACCTATCTGACCATCAGTGCGCCGGAAGCGGTGAGCGTGACCGGTCTGGGTGAGCCCTATGCCGACAAGCTGACCGGACAGGATGCCAAACAGCAGGGTGCATTGACCCTGAACGGGCCGCTGGATCGGGTCTACTGGCAGCCAGAGGCGCTGGTGAGCGTGCAGGATGGTGAGCGTGAGACGCGGGTAGTGAGTGGCAACCACGACAGCGTGGTGGTCTGGACTCCCTGGTTGGAAGGGGCCACCGCCATGGCCGACATGAGCGACGATGGATATCGCACCATGCTCTGCGTCGAGGCCGCTATTGCCGGCGAGGCGGGCGTGACCGTTGCGCCGGATGAAGAGCATTGTCTCTCCACCGTGATCATCTGAGCAGCATAGCGTTCAGATAAATAAAGAGGGCTCCCGCGGGAGCCCTCTTTGCATCTCATTACCCCGGCAATCAGGCGTTGCCCTGGGTTTTCAATTTGAGTTCGGCGGCGAAGTTGAGCATCCGATCTAGAGGGATCAGCGCTTTGACCCGCAGTTCCTCGTCTACTTGGATCTCGTGGCGCTCGGCACCGTCGGTGAGGGCCTCCTTGATCGCTACCAGACCGTTCATCGCCATCCAGGGGCAGTGGGCGCAGCTGCGACAGGTAGCGCCATCGCCACCGGTCGGTGCTTCCACCATCTCTTTATCCGGACAGGCTTGCTGCATCTTGTAGAAGATGCCTCGGTCGGTCGCCACGATCAGCTTCTGCTGGGGCAGCTCTTTGGCGGCCTTGATCAGCTGGCTGGTGGAGCCCACCGCATCGGCCAGCTCGATCACCGAGGCGGGGGATTCCGGGTGAACCAGCACGGCAGCGTCCGGATTCTGCTCTTTCAGCTCGCGCAGGGCGCGGGCCTTGAACTCGTCGTGGACGATGCAGTGGCCCTGCCAGCGCAGCATCTGGGCGCCGGTCTTCTTCTCGATATAGGCACCGAGATGGCGATCCGGGCCCCAGATGATCTTGTGACCCAGGCTGTCGAGGTGCTCGACGATCTCCAGCGCGATGCTGGAGGTCACCACCCAGTCAGCCCGCGCCTTGACCGCTGCCGAGGTATTGGCATAGACCACCACGGTATGATCCGGGTTGGCATCGCAGAAGGCGGAGAACTGCTCGATGGGGCAGCCCAGATCGAGGGAACATTCGGCCTCCAAAGTCGGCATCAGCACCCGCTTGTGGGGGCTCAGGATCTTGGAGGTTTCACCCATGAAGCGCACCCCGGCGACGATCAGGGTCTGCGCCTCGTGATCGCGGCCAAAGCGGGCCATCTCCAGCGAGTCACCAACGAAACCACCGGTGGCTTCGGCCAGCGCCTGGATCTCGGGATCCGTGTAGTAGTGGGCAACCAGTACCGCCTTGCGCTCCTTGAGCAGCGCCTTGATTTCTGTGGTCAAGGTCGTTCTCTGCTCGGCACTCAGGGGAAGAGGTTTGGCCGGAAAGGGGTAGTCCATCGCGACTACCGGCGGGACACTGCTCAGTGCATTGCTCATTGCGACTGTTCCATCAACGCTCGGGAAGGCCAAAATTATAACCAGAAGCCGACGACAAACCCATCACAAATCCGGTGAGCTGCAAGTGGACGAATATACTCAATTAATTCGTTGTCACGCTGCCATAAGGAGTTGCCCCATGAAGCAACGTTCCCTCAAGTTCAAATTGTTGTGCCTGACCATGGGACTGTTTCTGCTGACCGGGCTGGCCATGACCCTGTTGCAGTCAGCCTCTTTCAGTACCCTCCGTGGCATGGTGATGACCCAGACCAGCGATGCGCTGGAGCAAGAGGTCTCCCACAGCCTGCAGTATCAGGCGGAGCGGTATGCCATCCAGATTGCCTCGCTGATGCAGAACTCCTATCAGATCCCCCTGACCGTGACCGCCCAGATTGAAGCCGGGATGGGCAAGCCGGAGCTACGGTTGTCGCGGCCCCAAGTCGAGTCTCTGCTCGGCAGCAGCTTGCAGCAGGCGAGCGGGATCAGCTCCATCTACGCCCAGTTTGAACCGGATGGTTATGACGGCGAGGATGGCAACTGGCTGGGCGGAGCCAGCCACTCGGTGGCGGGCAAGGGGAGCATGGAGATCTACTTCACCAAGGATCAGGGGGGCGCCGTGGCCCAGCAGCCGGTGGATGCCGCCGCCAGCGAGGCCAAGTTTGACACCTCTCTCAACGAGTTCGGCATTCGCAACAGCGAGTGGTATCTCTGTGGTCGCGATACTCGCCAACCCTGCCTGATGGAGCCCTACCTCTACGAAATCAGCCCGGGTAACAAGATGCTGATGACCAGCCTGACGGTGCCCGTGCTGCATGATGGCAAGTTTGTCGGGCTGGCCGGGGTGGATATGAACCTGCCCATTTTCCAGCAGCTTGCCGAAACGCTGGGCAAGAGCCTCTATGACAACAAGGCCGACGTGACCATCGTCAGCAAGATGGGGCTGATTGTGGGCAGCAACCGCTATGCCGACAAGCTGGGGCGTCCGCTCAAGGAGGCGGGCCTGACCCTGCCCACCGGTCAGGCCGTGAGTGGCGACAGCGATTTTATTTTGCAACAACCAATCCGTATCGAGGCGGCCAATACCCAGTGGTGGTTGATGATCAAGGTGCCCAAAGCGTTGGCGCTCGGCAAGGCGCGCACCATCAGCAGAGAGCTCGGCGCCCTGCTGGTGGATGCCCAGCAGCAGCAGATCGTCGCCATGGGCGGGATCACCCTGCTGGTGCTGGGACTGCTGGTCTGGTTTATCCAGACCATCACAGCGCCGCTTTCTCTCATCAGCCGCCATGTGGGCCACCTCTCCAGCAATGAGGGGGACTTGACCCAGCAGATGGAGATCGACACCCATCAGGAGCTGATCGATCTGGGTTCCCAGCTCAATGCCTTCCTCGGCAAGCTGCGGGGCATGGTGCAAATGAGCAAGGGGATTGGCCAGCAGGTCTACCAGCAGGCGCGGGAGATGAAACATACCGCCGACACTATGCGTAGCAGTCTGGACGAGCAGAATCTGGAGCTGGAGAGCGTGGTGAGCGCCATGCATCAGATGAGCACCACGGCAGTCAGCGTGGCGGGTTATGCCGAGCAGGCGGCGCAGGAGTCGGAAGCGGCGACCCACCACATCAATAACGCCCAGCAGACCCTGAGCAATGCCCGCAACGAGATCCATACCCTGGTTGGCGATATGCATGAGGCGGATAAAGCGGTGGCGCTGGTGGCCCAGCGCAGCACCAATATCAGCCGGATCCTTGATGTTATCCGCGCCATTGCCGAGCAGACCAATCTGCTGGCCCTCAACGCCGCCATCGAGGCGGCACGGGCGGGTGACATGGGACGCGGCTTTGCGGTGGTGGCGGACGAGGTGCGGGCGCTGGCGACCAAGACCCGGGAGTCGACCGACGAGATTGGTCAGCTGATCGGTAGCCTGCAGACCGAAGTGAGCAGCAGTCAGCGTCTGATGAATACCGGTATCGAGCGCTCCACCACCACGGTGCAGGGCACCGAGCAGGCGTTCGAGGCGCTCAATCGGGTGGTGGCCCAGATCCAGCAGATCCACGACCACATCAGTCAGGTGGCCATCGCCGCCGAGCAGCAGAGTGCGGTGAGCGACACCATCAACCAGAACCTGATGCGGATCGGCGATACCGCCAACGTGATCGGGCAGGAGGCCAGCTCCAGCCATCAGCTGAGCGAGGCGCTGGAGCAAGCTGCCACGGCGCTGGCCAGTCAGCTCGATCGGCTGCGTACCTGAGTGGTCGCCAGAGAGACAAAAGCCCGCGAGCGATCGCGGGCTTTTTTATGGCTCGATGGCAGAGCGGCGTCAGTGGTGGGGTTCAACCAGCAGGATGTGGGAGTCGGCCCCCACTACCCTGACCTTGCTACCCGCCGACAGCGACTCATCGCAGCGCACCGTCCAGACGGTGTCGTCCAGATACACCCGGCTGGTGCCTTGCACGACATCATCCAGAAGGGTCAGCTCGCGGCCCATATAGCTCTGCATCCGCTCGTTGATGGTGCTGGCGGCATCCTGACCCGAGTTGTCACGCTGGTGCTGCCAGCGCCACCAGGCCCAGGTGGTGAGCAGGGATTGCACCGCAAACAGCAGCAACTGCGCCTGCCAGCCAAAGGGCCAGACCAGCAGCAGCAGGCCCACTTCCAGCGCGGCGATGCCGGTCCAGAGCAGGAAGCCCACCGAGCCGAGCACCTCGATGGCCAGCAGAATGAAGCCGAGCCCCAGCCAGTGCCAGTGGGTCAGCCCCTCGAACAGGGCTGTCATGACTTGCTGCCCTTGCCATCTTTGTTGAACAGCTCGGCCATGCCAGCCACCGAGCCAATCAGGCTGCCCGCTTCCAGCGGCATCATGATGATCTTGCTGTTGGGGCCCTCACCGATACGAGCCAGCGCCTCGGTGTATTTCTGGGCCACAAAGTAGTTGATGGCCTGCATATCACCCTCAGCGATGGCCTGGGAGACCATATGGGTGGCCTTGGCTTCCGCCTCGGCCGCCCGCTCCCGCGCTTCGGCGGCGAGGAAGGCGGCCTGACGCTCACCTTCTGCCTTGAGGATCTGGGACTGCTTCTCCCCCTCGGCTTTGAGGATCTTGGACTGGCGCACCCCTTCGGCTTCCAGTACTTCGGCCCGTTTCTGGCGCTCGGCCTTCATCTGGGCGTTCATCGCTTCGACCAGCGCCAGCGGCGGGCGCACATCTTTAATCTCGATACGGGTCACCTTGATGCCCCAGGGAGCGGTGGCGGCATCCATGGTGCGCAGCAGCTTCTCGTTGATGGTGTCGCGCTGGGAGAGCATCTCGTCCAGCTCCATGGCGCCGAGCACGGTCCGCATATTGGTCATGGTGAGATTGCGGATGGCGCTGGTGAGATCGTTGACCTCGTAACCCGCTTTGCGGGCATCCACCACCTGCACAAAGCTGATGGCGTCGATGGTGACGTTGGCGTTATCGCGGGAGATCACCTCTTGTGCCGGGATATCCAGCACCTGCTCCATCATGATGATCTTGTGGCCGACCCGATCCACGTAGGGGATCAGCAGGTTGAGGCCTGGGGTCAGGGTGCGGGTGTAGCGGCCGAAGCGCTCCACCGTCCAGTTGTAGCCCTGTGGCACGATCTTGATGCCCGCGCTCAGGGTGGCAAGCACCAGGAACACGAAAATCCCTAGCACAATCAATGATTCATTCATCATTTAGCTCCTTATGAAACACAGTCCCTAGCCTATGGTCTGGCGTCAGGTACCACAAGTGACTTCGTACGCCTTTGTCATGAATTGGCTTTGCTAATTACCAAAACGCATTAAAAAGCATTTTTTATTATTTTGAGGGATAAGCTGCCCTGCCTATAGTCGCCCCATATTAGTCGTGTTCCGAGGGATGGGCCGAAATGGATTATTTACCTATGTTTGCCAAGTTGGAAGGCCGCCCGGTACTGCTGGTGGGCGGGGGCGAAGTTGCCCTGCGCAAGGCGCGCCTGCTACTGGCGGCCGGTGCCCGACTGACCATCGTCTCCCCGGAGCTTGAACCGGAATTTGTGGAATTTGCCGGTCGTTTTACCCATCTTGCCGAGCGCTTCACCCCGGCCCATCTGGCAGGTCAGATTTTGGTTGTGGCAGCGACAGACAACCTCGAAGTCAACGCCCTCGTTTATCAGAGTGCCAACCAGCTGGGTCTGTTCGTCAATGTGGTGGATGACCCCAAGCGCTCCAGCTTTATCTTCCCCTCGATCATCGATCGCTCGCCGCTGATGGTGGCGGTCTCCAGCGGCGGCAAGGCGCCGGTGCTGGTGCGTCTGCTGCGCGAGCGGCTGGAGAGCCTGCTGCCCCGTCATCTTGGCGGGCTGACCGAGCTCTCCGGCCGGGTTCGTGACAAAGCTAAGCGGGTGCTCTCCTCGATTTCCGATCGTCGCCGCTTCTGGGAGCGCGCCTTTGCCTCCAACACCCTCGCCAGCCTGATTGAGAAAGAGGATTGGCAAGGTGCCGAGCAGTGGCTGAGCGATGGCCTCGACCAGGCGAAAAGCGAGGTGGGCGAGGTGGTCTTGGTCGGCGCGGGCCCCGGTGATCCGGGCCTCTTGACCCTCAAGGCGCTGCAACAGATTCAACAGGCTGAAGTGGTGCTCTACGACCAGCTGGTCTCGCCTGAGATCCTCGATCTGGTGCGCCGCGATGCCACTCTGGTATCGGTTGGCAAGAAGGCGGGCGCCCACAGCGTGCCGCAGGAGGAGACCAATCGCCTGCTGGTGGAATACGCCAAGGCGGGCAATCGGGTAGTGCGGCTGAAAGGGGGCGATCCCTTTATGTTTGGCCGAGGTGGCGAGGAGCTGGAAGTGCTGGCCGATGAAGGCATCCCCTTCTCGGTGGTGCCCGGCATCACGGCCGCCGCCGGTGCCACCGCCTATGCCGGTATCCCGCTCACTCACCGCGATCACGCCCAGAGCGCCGTCTTTATTACCGGGCACTGCCAGCAGGAGGGCAAGGAGCCCGACTGGCAGCAGCTCGCCGCCACCAGTCAGACCCTGGTCATCTACATGGGGCTGATGCGCTCCGAGCATATCCAGCAGCAGTTGGTGGATCACGGCCGAAGCCAAGCTACCCCCATCGCCATCATCGAGCGCGGCACCACCGCCCGCCAGCGGGTGCTGACCGGCACGCTGGCCGACTTGGCCGAGCTGGCCAAACAGGCGGTGAGCCCGTCGCTTATCGTCATCGGCGAAGTGGTCGCCCTGCGCGAGCGGCTCGCCTGGTTTGGGGAAAAGAGCGGAGAACAGAGCGGCGAGCAGCAGCGTGCTAACCCAGATCTCGATGGCTGCGACCTCAAGCTGGTACAGCTGGCCTGAGCCAGAAAGAGATATTTGATGCGGCTGCCAGCGCGGCCGCGCACTGAACCACCCCGCGCCCTGACCATGCGCGTTAGTAATGACCAGAGGACCAACATGGACCGTGAAAGATTGACACACCTACAGCAGCTGGAAGCCGAGAGCATCCATATCATCCGCGAGGTGGCTGCCGAATTTGAAAACCCGGTGATGATGTACTCCATCGGCAAGGACTCCTCCGTCATGCTGCACCTGGCCCGCAAGGCCTTCTATCCGGGCAAGATCCCGTTCCCCTTGCTCCACGTCGATACCGACTGGAAGTTCAAGGAGATGATCAAATTCCGCGACGAGACCGCCAAAAAGTACGGGCTGGATCTGATCGTCCACAAGAACCCGGACGGCCTCGCCATGGGCATCAACCCCTTCGTGCACGGCAGCGGCAAGCACACCGACATCATGAAGACCGAGGGGCTCAAGCAGGCGCTCAACAAATATGGCTTCGACGCCGCCTTCGGGGGGGCCCGCCGCGACGAGGAGAAGTCCCGCGCCAAGGAGCGGGTCTACTCCTTCCGTGACAAGTCCCACCGCTGGGATCCGAAAAACCAGCGCCCCGAGCTGTGGCGGGTCTACAACAGCCAGGTCAACAAGGGGGAGAGCATCCGGGTGTTCCCGCTCTCCAACTGGACCGAGCTGGATATCTGGCAATACATCTATCTCGAGAACATCGACATAGTGCCGCTCTACTTCGCGGCCATGCGTCCGGTGGTGGAGCGCAACGGCATCAAGATCATGGTGGATGACGAGCGCATGCCGCTGACCGCCGAGGATGAGGTGAAGCAGGAGCTGGTGCGTTTCCGTACCCTCGGCTGCTACCCGTTGACCGGGGCCATCGAATCCGATGCCACCACCTTGCCGGAAATTATTGAAGAGATGCTGCTCACCACCTCGAGCGAGCGGCAAGGGCGGCTGATTGACCACGATCAGGCCGGCTCCATGGAGCAGAAGAAGCGTCAGGGATATTTCTAAGGAGTCGTCAGCATGAACAGCCATATTCAGACCGCCATCACCGAACAGGGCATCGAAGCCTATCTGCACGCCCAGCAGCACAAGAGTCTGCTGCGTTTTCTCACCTGCGGCAGCGTGGATGACGGCAAGAGCACCCTTATCGGCCGGTTGTTGCACGACTCCCAGCAGATTTATGAAGATCAGCTCAAAGCGCTGGAGTCCGACAGCCAGAAGCTTGGCACCACCGGCGATAAGCTGGACTTGGCGCTGCTGGTAGACGGCCTGCAAGCCGAGCGCGAGCAGGGCATCACCATAGACGTGGCCTACCGCTACTTCTCCACCGCCAAGCGCAAATTTATCATCTCGGATACCCCGGGCCACGAGCAGTACACCCGCAACATGGCCACCGGCGCCTCCACTTGCGATCTGGCCATCATCCTGATCGACGCTCGCAAAGGCGTGCTGGATCAGACCCGCCGCCACAGCTTTATCGCGAGCCTGCTCGGCATCAAGCAGTTCGTGGTGGCAGTCAACAAGATGGATCTGGTGGAGTTCAGTCAGGAGGTGTTCGAGCGCATCAGTGCCGAATACCGCGAATTTGCCAAAAAGCTCAGCGTCGACACCATCCATATCGTGCCGGTCTCGGCGCTGGACGGCGACAACGTGGTCAACCAGAGCGACAAGCTGGCCTGGTATCAGGGCGAAACCCTGCTCTCCTTGCTTGAAACCGCCGAGGTGGAGCGCGAGCTGGAGCGTCATCCGGTGCGCCTGCCGGTGCAGTATGTGAACCGCCCCAACCTCGATTTTCGCGGCTTCGCGGGGACGTTGGCCTCCGGCATCCTGCGGGTGGGCGACAAGCTGGCGGTGCTGCCGTCTGGCAAAGAGAGCACAGTGACCCGCATCGTCACCTTCGACGGGGATCTGGAGTACGCGCTGCCGGGTCAGGCCATCACGGTCACCTTCGCCGATGAAATCGACATCAGCCGCGGCGATCTGCTGGTGGATGCCGCCAACCGCCCGCAAGTGACCCAGAACGTGCTGGCCCATATCGTCTGGATGGGGGAGGAGTCCCTGCAACCGGGCCGGGTCTACGACGTCAAGCTGGCCACCAAGAAGAGTCGCGGCCAGGTGGAGGCCATCCGCCACCGCATCGAGATCAACAAGCTGGACGAGCTGCCCGCCAGCGAGCTCAAGCTCAACGAGATCGGCCTGTGCGAGCTGAGCCTCACTGACCCGGTGGCGTTCGACCCGTATCAGGAGATCCGCGATACCGGCAGCTTTATCCTGATCGACCGGCTGAGCAACGTCACTGTCGGCGCCGGCATGATAGTGGAAGGCTTGGCCGCGAAAGCGGTAAAAGGGCACTACAGCGAGTTCGAAATCGAGCTCAACGCGCTGGTGCGCAAGCACTTCCCGCACTGGCAAGCCCTTGCCATCGGTAACGACACAAGCAAGGAGTAAGCCCATGACCTGGCAACAATCCCTGGTGCTGGGTCTGCTGGCTGCTCTCGTGGCCCTGCTGATCCAGGGCAAACTCCGCCCGGCGCTGCTCTTCTCGGGCGCCGTGCTCATCACCTACCTGAGCGGGCTGGCGGACATCAACGCCGTGGTGGCAGGCTACACCAACAGTGCCCTGCTGACCCTGGTACTGTTGCTGCTGGTGTCGCTGGCGGTGGAGAAGACCCGCATCATGAGCTGGTTCGCCAATCTGGTGGGCACGGGTTCATTCAACAAGGTGCTGGTGAAGGTGTGGTTCTCCACCGCCTTCCTCTCGGCCTTCGTCAACAACACCGCCGTGGTGGCCTCCATGCTGGGGGCGGTCAAACGCAATCCCAACTACTCCCCGTCGCGGCTGCTGCTGCCCATGTGCTTCGCGGCCACCTTTGGCGGGGTGCTGACCCTGATCGGCACCTCCACCAACCTGATCGTCAACAGCTTCCTGATCAAGATGGGGGCGCCGCCGCTCGGCATGTTCGACTTCTTTATGGTGGGGGCGGGCACCTTGCTGACCGGTCTGGTGGCTGTGCTGCTGTTTGCCCGTCACCTGCCGGAGCAGGATACCGAGATGAGCCGCGAATCCGGCTACTTTCTCGAAGCCAAGGTGGGCGCCGGTTCACCGCTGGCGGGGCGTAGCGTCAAGGAGAACGGCCTGCGCAGCCTGAAAAGCCTCTATCTGGCGGAAATCATTCGCGGCGAGCAGGTGATCTGCCCGGTGCAGCCGGAACACGAGCTGCACGAAGGGGACGTGCTGCTGTTTTGCGGCGATGTGGAGAGTGTCGGCGTGTTGCAGGAGATGAAGGGGCTGGATCTCTACGGTCAGCACCGCCTCAACGGCCAGCATCTGGTGGAGGTGATCGTCAGCCACAGCTCGCGGCTGGTGGGTCAGACCATCAAGGATGCCGAATTTCGTACCCACTTCGATGCGGTGGTACTGGCGGTGCGCCGCGGCGAAACCCAGCTAACCGGCGGCCTCGGCCAGATTGAACTGCACGCCGGTGATACCCTGCTGCTGGCTCCCGGCCCCCAGTTTGCCCGCAACAAGTCGCTGGGGCGGGAGTTTGTGGTGGTGAGCGGGCTGGAAGCCTCCACCCGCCTCGATGGCAAGCGCAGCGCCGCCGTGGTGCTGGGGTTTCTCGGGGTGTTGGCGCTCTCGGTGTTCGAGCTGGTGCCGCTGTTCAAGGGCTTGCTGCTGATGCTGGTGGCGCTGCTGCTTACCCGCATTCTGACCCTGGACGAGATCCGCCGCCGCTTTCCGCTGGATATCTGGCTGGTGGTGGGCGGGGCGCTCGCCATCGCCGATCAGCTGGAAAAGAGCGGGCTGGCGCGGCTTATCGCCGACTGGCTGATGGGGGAGTTCAACGGTGCCAGCCCCATCATCGCCTTTATCGGTATCTATCTGTTTACGCTGGTGCTGACCGAGCTGATGAGCAACAACGCCGCCGCCGCACTGGCTTTCCCCATGGGTTACCAGCTGGCGCTCAGCATGGATGTCTCGACCATGCCGTTTATTCTGGCGGTGCTGTTCGGGGCGAGCTCCAGCTTTATCCTGCCCTACGGCTACCAGACCAACCTGATGGTCTATGCCGCGGGCAACTACAAGATGCCGGACTACCTCAAGCTGGCCCTGCCGGTCTCGCTGGCCTATAGCCTCGGGGTGATTGTGATGGTGCCCCTGCTGTTTCCGTTTTAAGGCGTGAGCGCCAATCAAGGCGTGTTGGGTGAGCAATGCCATGGCATCAGCAAGCTGTCGGCTGATAGTCCGAGGCGGCTCCTCGTGGTTCCGGACAGTTTAAGTTTTGAGGCGTGAGCGCCAATCAAGGAGTGTTGGATGAGCAATACCATGGCATCAGCAAGTTCTCGGCTGATAGCCCGAGGTGGCTCCCCCTGGTTCCGGGCAAGTTAAGTTTTGAGGCGTGAGCGCCAATCAAGGAGCGTTGGATGAGCAATATCGTGTGGCACAAACATGCCGTCGACAAACAGAGCCGGGCCGAGCTTAAAGGGCAAAAGCCGCTGGTGATCTGGTTTACCGGGCTATCGGGGGCGGGCAAATCAACCCTGGCGGGGGCGCTGGAGCAGGCGCTGGCGGCACAAGGCAAGCACACCTATCTGCTGGATGGGGACAATGTGCGCCACGGCCTGTGCGGCGATCTCGGTTTTGATGATGCTGCGCGGCAGGAGAATATCCGCCGGGTCGGCGAGGTGGCAAAGCTGATGGTGGATGCGGGCCTGATCGTGCTCACTGCCTTTATCTCGCCGTTTCGTGCCGAACGGGAGGTGGTGCGCAATCTCTTGGGTGAAGGGGAGTTTGTCGAAGTCTTTGTCGATGCGCCGCTTGCTGTCTGTGAAGAGCGTGACCCCAAGGGGCTCTATAAAAAGGCGCGGGCAGGGGAAATTCGCAACTTTACCGGTATCGACTCCGCCTACGAGGCGCCGGAGCAGCCGGAGATCCATCTGCTTAACGCCGGTAAATCGGTGGAGGCGCTGGTGGATGAGCTGCTGACTGCCCTGAGGCAGGGGAACTATCTGTAATTGGATCGGAAGAACCTATAACAAGCGCCCGGCGGTCGTTAAGTTGACCACCACAGGCGCTGCTGGGCTGGCGGCAGCCACTATAAGCAAAAGCTGGGTCATTATCGGAAAAACCATAAATTCAGCTTATAGTGGCACCGGCAAGTCTTGACCCACCCCAAGGTGGTCGATAGCAACCCCGCGAGAGGAGCTTCCGATCCTTGCTTATATCGAGGCGGGGTTATTCGCGATTGTCCGAATACGCAGCGCTATTCGAACCTACGGACTGAAAGTGCCAAGCATTGGGAGCGAAATATTAAATGTGTTGTAACCATTTTTCTATTCCAGATACTTTTTTAATTCGTTAACTAATAGCATTGATTCTGTTTTAGTTAAATATGGAACTTTTATTGTGCGAGCCCAAAAGAAACTTTTACCTAAAAAATCACTAACTTTTGAAAATGGCATATATAAAAGATTTTCTTCACGAGACGGTGCAGGAGTTAAGAGTTCAACCTCACGATACCAAGTGTCGCTATTAGGTTTGAACACCTTGCTCTTCACTTTACCAGCGGCGACCACGCCACACCATTTATGGGAGAAAAATACAATGTCCCCCTCATTTACATGGCTCACAAAACGCTTAGCATCACCATAAGCTTCTAATCTTTTGTTCTCAAGCATGTGCCATATCCCGTTCTCGTCGTAAGTTCTATTTGTATCAAATAGAACACCTTTGACATCTTTCGGATTCTTGTGCTTGTCATAAGGAGGTGCAAAAAGCTCGAAGTATTTCTTACCACCTATTTCATAAAGTCGGTAAGGCAAAAACTCAATTGACAGTCCATTCTTCTTCCAATAATCAACCGAGGATATCAAAGATTCATCTGCTGCACTACCTATTACAATAAGGTGTTGTTTTTTATTGATGTCTTTAGGGTCTAACTTGTGTTCTAGTCCAAATGCATCCCGATGAGCGTCAACGAGTGATTTACCCTCACTTTCCACATATTGCCAGTACTTATTTTCCAGTTTTTTATACGACCATTGTCCAGCATCTTCTGCATATCTTAGCGCTTGTTGCACAGCACTGGCATCAGCTGAACTTCTTTTTAACTCAAAGATCACTAACTCACCATATTCATTTAAAGCATAAATATCAGCCTCAGCTTGATATAACCTTTCTTGAAAGACAGGCATTAACTTTGAATCTTCAAAAAGTAGATCTAGAATGTTGTTTGCTATTAAATTCTCAAGATCTTTCTCATACTTACCAAAGGAAGATAAATCTTTAAATTCAACAGGCTCAAGGCCTAATACTTCGTCATTTTCTTGTTCTAATTTATACAGCATTAATCCTCCTGATTATATTAAGTAATGTTAAGGTACATGCGATGCATGTATAGATGCACTAATCACATTTAAAAAATCAAGTCGATGATAAGCATAACACCTAGCATTTATAATCACTCTTAAATGATTTTTTGCATGCATCTTTCAGTTTTCTTCGATTCGATTATTTTCTCTAGCTGCTTTTTAATTTCTTGTGAATTCTTGACGTTTGGAACAACGACCCATGAACCAAAAGCATAAATTCTAATTGTTGAATAATCTAATACCCTACCTAGTAAAGTTGTTATTGTTTCAACGTTTTCAACATTATCTAATATAAGGCTATCTTCAAAAACAGTTAAAATGCCCTGAGTAACAGATAATTTGTCATCTTTAATAGATACTTTTACAAAGTATGGCTGTAGGATTTCACTAGACTGTTTGAGTACTAAAATGGCCGGTAATACAACCATACTCAGCAATACATCAGTGCTGAAACCCTCACCTATCAGAAACTCACCAATTGCTGTAAACAACCAATAAACAATTGCCAAACCAACTAATTGCGCCAATATATCTATGGTTTGCTCTATAGCACATGGTAGTTTTGCTACCTCAATTTTATTTAAACGACTCAATATAACCTCTAATTACCAGTGGTATATAACACCACATTAAGGTGCTGGAAGTGCAATATCACGTATGTTGGGCTTGGCAACGCTGCGCCAACCTGCAAAAACCACGCTACCGCCCCTGAATTTCAGCCTCCAGCTTGCTGCTTTACCTGAGATTTGGCACTGGCTTGGCTCATGGCTGACTCTTGCGAGAGGCCGCCAAGCGGCTATGTTACCGAACGGGGCTGGGGTGGAAAGTGGAAGCAGGCCGTTTTCTGAGCAAGATCAACAAATTAATCAGTAACGGGCGGTGAGATGGCCGCTCAACAGTGGCGGCCATCAGAGCTGGGGAAAATCGGACGGTGAAAGCGGGAGTGTCGCCCTCTGGTTGGCGGACACTAAAAAACCTATGGGCCTGCGGGCCCATAGGGTTTTTCTGCGGTGATGGTTTGTGTAGTGGTTATCTCGCTTGGCGAACCGGCACGGCGCGGGTGGTGGCCACTTCGTAGCGGCTTTGGCTCGCCGGGGCGGTTTTCTGGAACTGACGTACCAGCCGGTCGAGATCGCTTAACTGATTTACCAGCTGGGTGATGCCGTGCACGGCGTGCTGGCTGCCGACGCTGGAGTCATCGGCCAGGGTCTTGATGCTGAGCACGTTGCGATTGATCTCGGCGGTGACGTGGAACTGCTCCTGCACCGCCTGGGCAATCTGGCCGCTGCCGGAGGCGACCTGCTGCAACATATTGTTGATCTGCTGGAGAATGGTGCCGGTCGCCGAGGCTTTTTGCTGGCAGCTCTCGGAGAGTTGGCAGCCCTTCTCCATCGCCTGCTCTGCATCCCCGGCGCTGGTTTGCAGCTCGGTGATCATCTTCTGGATTTCGCTGGTCGAGGATTGGGTCTTGATGGCGAGCGAGCGGATCTCGTCGGCCACTACCGAGAAACCGCGACCTGCTTCGCCAGCCCGCGCCGCTTCGATGGCGGCGTTGAGGGCCAGCAGGTTGGTCTGGTTGGCGATGTTGTTGATCACATCGAGAATGCCGTCGATATCGCGGCAGTGGCCGACCAGCGCGCTGATGACGACCTTGGAGGTGGTCAGCTCGCTGTTCATGCCCGCCACGGCAGCCACGGTTTCGGCCACGCTATGGTTGCCGCTCTTGAACAGGTCGGCGGTCTCGTCCAGCAGGCTGGAGGATTCGCTGGAGCTCTGCGACACCTCGCGAATGGACTCCGACATTTCGGTCACGGCGGTCGCCACCTGATTGGTTTCGGCCTGCTGCTGTTGCAGGTTGTCGGTGATGGATTCGGCGTTGCGCAGATCCCCCTCGGCGGCCTGCAGGATCTTGCTGCAAGTCTGCTGGGTGCGGGCCAGCACGGCGTTGAACTCGGCCTGATTCATCATCATCGAGAGTTCGATGGCGGCGATGTTGTCCACCTTGTTGGTGTAGAGCAGCTGCATCAGCGGGTTGTCAAAGCGGCTGCGGGCCATCTTGTTGAGCTTGCCGAGGCGGCGGGAGAGGGCATTCAGGGTGATGGCCGCTATCGCCAGCGGCAGGGCGGCCAGCGCCAGTTGCCAGTTCATATCGTGGTTGTAACCCAGCGCCAACATGGCGATCAGGCTCAGCAGCAGGCAGAGGTTGATGGTCAGGGCATGGGAGAAGGTGGGCAGCTTGAGCGCCCGCGGCAGCTTGTCGTTGCGAAGGTCGGCATAGACCTTCTCGGCCCGCTGTTTGATCTCCTCGCTCGGGGCGGTGCGCACCGACTGATACTCCACCACCCGGCCGCTGGCATCCTTGATAGGGGTGACAAAGGCGCTGACCCAGTAGTGATCGCCACTCTTGCAGCGATTTTTCACCGGCCCCATCCAGCTCTTGCCTTCGCGGATATGGTTCCACAGATCGGCAAAGGCCTGTTTCGGCATGTCAGGATGGCGCACCAGATTGTGGTGTTCCCCCATCAGCTCGTCGAGCTGGAAGCCTGCTATCTCGCAGAACTCATCGTTGGCGTAGGTGATGCGGCTCTCCAGATCCGTGGTTGAGATCAGGCTCTGGTGGTCTGAATAGAGGCGTTCTCTTTGGGTAACCGGTTGATTGATTCTCATGGCCATGCTTCCGAGCTGTGGTGGTTGAAAATTGAGCTGCATCAAGTTCAAAGCAAAGGGCGGGCCATCAATCACGTTAAGTGATTCTTGTGTCAATAAAGGGGCGCAGCCACTGAATGTGGCGCTGCTGTCGTTGCAATGTGCAAAAAACGAGCGGCAAGAGGCGAGGGGATCTGCATTTTGCACCTCACTTTGCTGAGTGAGGTGCAGTGATCGGGATCTGTGGCGCGTCGGTGGGCGTGTTCCCCCATCGCCTATCAGGGAGCGGCGTCAGGGGTAGGCGGTGTGGTCTCGTTGACCTGATGCTGGACCTCGATCTGGATCCCCTGCACCAGCACGGTTTTCAGATCCTGCAGGTACTCCTCCAGCGGCGACTCTTGCAGCAGCTGGGCGAGCTCGTTGCCCACCGGGGTGAGCCGGTAGTAGAGCAGGGTGATATTGTGCTGCTTGCACTGCAGCCGCCAGCGCTGGTTGCCGAACTCCAGCTCGACCCCGTCGGCGGGCAGCGGGCCGGATTCCAGCTCCGCGCGGTGCAGCAGCCCCAGCTCGAACAGTTGCAGCAGGGCGTTGTAGGGCAGCCGGTATTTGCCAAGGCCGAGGCGCGTGGCCTTGGCGCGGCTCAGCAAGCTGGCCCCCTTGTGCAGCCCCAGCAGCAGCCGCTGCTCATCGCTGCCCGCATAGTGGCAGGTGAGGGCGCAGACTCGCTGGAACAGCATGGCTTCGCGCTGGGTCATCTCCTTGAGGGTGGAGAGCGCCCGGATGGAGAAGCGGCCCGGCGTGGCGACCTCGATGGCGAAGATGCGGCCCCACAGCTGCTGCATCGGCACCATGCTGATATCTTCCGCCAGTTGCAGGAAGCGGGTCAGCCAGTCGCTGTCCATCTCCCCGCCAGCCGCCGTCTCTTCGCAGTGGCGGGAGGCCATCACCATGATGGCTTCCAGATTGCGCTGGCGGGCGGCCTGATCCGCCAGATGGCGAAAGGTGGCGCGCTGTTCGAAGGTGCTGTCGCTGTTGCGGGTGAGCATGCCGTCGATGCCGCGACTGCGGGCCAGACGCAGGGTCTGCTCCTGGCTGCTCAGGATCGAACTCTCTTTCTTGGGGGGGGGCAGATCGGCCATGCTGGCTCCATTCGCACAGGTTCTGGGCTGAATGTTACTCCAACCGGGATGCCAAGATAACAAAGCGGCCTCCGTGGAGGCCGCTTTTTTTGCAACGGGAGGATTACTCCTCGTAGACGCTCACCTCGACCGCTTCCATCGAGTAGGAGGCGGTCGCCATCTCGTGGCTGGAGCTGACCGTGCGCATCTTGCCCTTCACCCAGATGGCATCCCACAGATCATCCACCGGCGCACCCTTGGGGTAGCTCACATAGATCACCTGATTGGTGGGGGGCGGCGGCACATGGATGCAGGCGCCGAAGTAGGGCACCAGCAGGAAGGCGGTGATCTTCTTGGCATCCCCTTCCAGCGGCACCACGAAGCCCGGAATGCGCACATCCTGGTTGCCCAGCTTCTTGTTCACCCCGCCCACCGGCTGCGGCACGGAGGCGAGATCCCCATCGTGGCTCACCTGCGGGGGTGGCAGCAGTTTTTCCCCTTCCGGGATCAGCACATCCCAGTCGATGGTCTTGTAATCGGCGGCCAGGGCGGGCAGCACCAGCAGGCTGGCGAGCAGCGCCACTATTTTCCACTTCATCATCTGTCCTTCTGTTTCTATTTAGGGCGTCTCGCTAGACGCGAATGCTCATGCCATCGCTGAGGCTGTAGCGGTAAGCGCGGGCGGCAGGGAGCAGGCCGATCACCATGCCCGCCAGCCACACCACCCCCAGCAGCTGCCACTCGTAGGCGCTCGGCAGCCCCAAGCTTAATTGCAGGCCATAGTGGCTGAGCAGCCAGGGTGAGGCAAGCCCCTGTCCCAGATAGAGCACCGCTACCCCGAACGCGATGCCGACCGTGGTCAGCGCCATCGCCTCCAGCGCCAGCAGCAGGAACAGGTGGGCGGGGCCGGCACCGAGGGAGCGCAATATGGCGAGCTCGCGGCGCCGTTCGTTAAGCCCCGCCAGCAGGGTGGTCAGCATGCCGATAAGGCCCGCCACCACCACAAAACCGGCGATCACCGACAGCGCGGTTTCCGCCACGCTCATCAGGCTCCAGAGCTCCTGCAGTGCGGCGCCGGGCAGGATCGCCATCAGCGGCTCTTTGGGATAGGTGTTGACGCTGCGTTGCAGCTGGAACGCCAGAATCCGGTTGCTCAGCCCCACCATAAAGGCGGTGATGGTTTTCGGGGTGAGATCCTGCGCCAGCGCCTGCTCCGGTGTCACGTTCTTGCTGTGACGGCCGGTATCCCAGCCCAGATGGATCGCCTCTATCCCCGCCAGCGGCACATGGATGGTGCGATCGATCGGCGTACCGGTCGGTGCCAGAATACCCACCACCTTGAACGGCAGGTTGTCGTGCTGGCTGAACGAGGTGTTGCCAGCGCCGTGGGCGATGACGATGGCTTGATCGAGCCGATAGCCCAGCTTCTCGGCCACCTGAGCGCCAAGTACCGCTTCAAAGGGCGTCTCGAACGGCCTCCCCTCGCGCAGTTGCAGCGACTGCTGCTGACCGTACTTCAGGTGGGTGAAGTAGTCGCCATTGGTGCCGAGCACCCGAAATCCCTTGTGGGAGTCGCCAAGCGAAAGCGGGATGGTCCAGGCGACGCCCGGTTTCTGCTTGATGGCCTGATAGGAGTCCCACCCCACGTTGTTGGTGGGGTTACCGATGCGAAACACCGAGTAGAGCAGCAGGTTCACCTGACCGGAGCGGGCACCGACGATGAGATCGGTGCCCGAGACGGTGTTGGAGAAGCTTTCGCGGGCCTGGGTGCGCACCCGCTCCACCCCGAGCAGCAGGGTGACGCTGATGGCGACGGCCAGCAGGGTGAGCCCGGCGGTGAGGCGGCGGGCCCAAAGACTTTGCAGGGCGAGCTTTAGCACGTGACCCTCCGGTTTTGTTGTCGTACCGCGTGGGTACGCATGGCATTCATCAGGGAGATGCAGTGTTGAACGGTGCTCAGCATGATGCCCTCCGGTTGAGCTGTTGCAGGTTTTCGACCCGCGGGAACAGGGGTTCGAGGTAAGGGTCATGGCTGACGAAGATCAGGGTCGAGCCCTGCTTGTCGCACTCCTCGAACAACAGCTTGATAAAGGCCGCCCGGTTGTCGGTGTCGAGGGCCGAGGTGGGTTCATCGGCGATCACCAGCGGTGGCGAGCCGATCAGCGCCCGTGCGGCGGCAACCCGCTGCTGCTGGCCGATGCTGAGGGCATGGACGGGGCGGTGCAGCGCGTCATCCGGCAGTTGCAGCTCTGCCAGCAGACGGCGCGCCTCCTGCTCCGGACTCCCTTGCAGGCGAGCCCGTTTGGCGGGCGAAAAGGTGAGGGCAGCGGTCACGTTGTCCTGCACCGAGAGAAAGGGCAGCAGATTGAACTGCTGGAAGATATAACCCAGATTGGCCGCCCGGAAGTGGTCACGGGCACGGCCAGAGAGCCGGGCCAATGGTTGGCCCAGCACCTCCAGGGTGCCGTGGTTGGCGGTCTGGATCCCGGCCAGCAACCCGAGCAGGGTCGATTTGCCGGAGCCCGACGGACCCTTGATAAAGACCCGCTCACCCTCGCGGATGGTGAGGGCGGGCAGATCGAGTACAGCGTCGCCACCAGGCCAGGCAAAGGCCAGATCGCGGATCTCAACCACGGCTTTTTTCATGGCGTTACCAGCTCAGCTTGTTGGCGGACGGGGTCAGCTCGCCTGCGGTCTGGCCGGTGGGCAGGATCCCCTGCACGCTCAGCTTCTCAAGGCTCGGATAGACGCTGAACAGGGTCGCCTCAAGGCCGGTCAGTTTGGCCGGGGTAGCGCAGGTGTAGGTGTACATGGCGCCCATATCGGCGTGACCCGCTTCGTCATGATCATGCTGGTGTTCATGTTCGTCGCTGTCAGCCTTGTCATGGTCATGGTCATGGTCATGCTCATGGTCGTGATCATGCTCTTCTTTGGCGGCTTGCAGCTCCTGCCGGGTCAGTTTGCAGCCAGCGGCCGGGTCGAAGCGGAACAGGGCATCAGGCTGCTGGAGGCGGGCGACCGCCTTGGCAAACTGCGCCTTCTCTTCATCGCTCTTGGCGGCGTGCTCGAAGCCCACCAGATCGGCTGCAGGTGCCTGCAGCTCGATCATCAGCTGATCGCCATCGACCACCAGATTAAGGTGGCCGTGGCCATGCTCGTGGGCGCCGTGGCTGTGGCTCTCGTGTTCGTCGTGATTTGCGTGTGCGCCAAAGGCCGCTGCGGCCAGCAACAGAGTAACTGCTTTCATCTTTAATCCTTTTTCAAAACAAATAGCGAAATTAAACAAAGGGATAGAGAAAAGCAGAGGCTGGCGGCGCACGGATGGCATAGCTGTGCAGCGTGGCGGTATCCGCCGAGCGTTGCATGGTTGCAACAGCGGGCAGAGCCGCAGTTGAACTGGGGAAACAATAGGGGGTGGTGGTGATGACTTGCTTGCCATCCAGATGGAGGGCGCAAACCAGGCAGTGATGGTCGTCGTGGCCGGGCAGGGCGGATTCAAGCTGATGCCGGGCAAGGGCAGGCTGCAGCCATAACCAGCCCAGCAGCAAGATCCAGATTTTCAGCTTGATACGACCCATAGACCCTTATGGAAAGGGCGCCATCAGCGCCCTTTCTCTCTGACTTAGAGATGGGACTTGATGAGCCCCATCACGGTAGCGATGTTGTTGGCATCGAGCTGGCCATCTTTGGCAAACAGCACCTTGCCCTCTTTATCCAGCAGGATGATCGCCGAGCTTTCCGGCGTCAGATCCCAGGCGTTGCGCGCCATGCCCTTGGCATCCAGCACCATGGCGGACCAGGGGAACTCTTTCTTGCTGTCCTCGGCGCTGCTCTTCACGAAGCCGGAGGTGCCCCAGATGGCGTCATTGCTGTTGATGACGGTGACGGTCTGGTACTTGTCATGGGGCAGCTTGGCCGCTTTGATCGCCTCGATCATCGGAGCGTTCAGCTCCTTGGCACTGGAGCGACCGGCAATATGCTGGATCAGGAATACCTTGCCGGTGAGCGAGGTGCTCTGCCACGGTTGGTAGCCGATATCCTTGCCGTTCAGTACCAGCTCACCCTTGTCACTGACATTGACCAGCGGCACCGGGTTGCCATCCTTGACGTTGTGAGCAAAGACCAGAGATGGCAGCAGCGCCAAAGTAAGTACCAGATGTTTCATCCTGATGACACTCCATTTGTTATGTTATAACGAGTTTCGGATTGAGGGAATGGGCGAGCTTCATCCTAAACCGATCGGATCTGTTTAAAAAGTGTTAAATAAGATCGCAATTCAGAAGCGTTGGCGCCCTGCCAGTCAGGAGGTTGGCTGGCAAGGGCGGCTAGGATGGCATGACATCGATAAAAATCAATGCATTGGCTGCTGGTCTGAGCTGTCTGCGTCAGTAGAGCGACTCGCTGATGAGGGGGATCTTGGCCATGGTCATCTGCTGGGCCAGCAGGGACGAGCCGGTCAGCAGCACATGGCGCTGGTTGTTGATCACCACCACATCACCGGGTACGCCACTGTCTGCCGTAATGGCCAGCCAGGCAGGGGAGACGCTGCCGATGCTGATATCCGGATAGATGATGCTGAGCACATATTGCGGGGCCAACTCCGCCAGCAGGCTGGCCATCAACAGCGCCTTCTCGTCGCTGTCGGTCTTGTTATCCTGCAGTGCCTGCAGCGGCGGCGCGAAGTGATCCAGCTGCTCCGGCTGGGTCGGGATGGCATTCAGCCACTCCTGCAGCAGGCTGACACTGGTAGCGAGATCCTTGGCGGCAAACTGCTGCGCCAGCGGCTTGAGATGCCCCTTGAAGTGATAGAAGAGCTGGGAGTAATCGGGTCGCACGCAAGGCAGCTTGCGATTGGCCGGATGGACGCAGGGTACCACCCTCATCTGATAGAAGGCATCCTCCTGATACTGCTGGTAGGCTTGCCAGAACAGCAGCGACTCCATGCTGTTGTCCCGCAGGGTGAAGGCCTGCTCCAGATTGCGAAACTTGGTGGCGGTCTCGGGGCTGCTCTGGTTGATCAGGTTGATGCTGTTGTAGAGGCGCGGGCTGATGTAGGCGTAGAGCGTCTCCAGCGGATTGGTGAGGGAGGCCTCCAGTAGGCTCATCTCGTGGCGACTGGCGGCCATCACCTGATCGTCGGTGGTCAGCTGGAAGTGCTTGCGCTGGCCATCGGTGGATTGCCACTGCCAGCTCATGTTGATTTCGCTGGCGTTGCCAGTGGCGCCAAGGGTGGTGCAGAGAGTGAGGCTCAGCAACAGCGCGGGGATCGGCTTCATGGTGGTGCTTCCTGCCGTGGACGATAATTAACAACTAGGTGAGCCGGCACCACTTTGGTGATGTTTCGTTTTGTGATCTGGATAACAGATTGATGTGACTTTTAATTTAATTGTGAAATTAAGTCACTCTGGAGGGGTTATGAAGCCTTGGATCATAGTGCTGTTTGGGCTGCTCAGCCTGCCAGCCATGGCGGGTCAGGTGATCGTCAACAAGGGGATGTCCGTTGCGGATACCTTTGCCCTGCGCGATCAGCTGGCGCGTGAACACGAATGGCAGGAGTGGCTGCGCTTCCAGCAGGCCATCAAGTGGCTGGAGGTATTGCCGGTCAACTGCGAGCTGATGAGCCAGCCGGGCGGCGGCTATCGCTGTGGCGGTGATTACTATCGTCCCTACCAGAAAGATGGCCGTGAAATATACATTCAGGGCAATCCTGCCGGAGATGCAGCCAGTCAGCTGCCGCAAATACCGACAAAAAAGGCGCCATAAGGCGCCTTTTTACATACCGGATAACGCTTACTTGGCAGCGTAACGCTCGGCAGAGGTTTTGATCTCGGCTTCGGCAGCGGCCTTGTCGCCCCAACCTTCCACCTTGACCCATTTGCCCGCTTCCAGCTCTTTGTAGCGCTCGAAGAAGTGCTGGATCTGGGCGCGCAGCAGTTCCGGCAGATCGTTCACATCCTGGATGTGATCGTACTGCTTGGTCAGCTTGGAGTGCGGTACGGCCACGATCTTGGCATCTTCGCCAGACTCGTCGGTCATCTTCAGCACGCCAACCGGGCGGCAGCGAATGACGGAGCCGGCCAGCAGCGGGTAGGGGGTCGGAACCAGTACGTCGACGGGGTCACCATCCAGAGAGAGGGTCGCGTTCACGTAGCCGTAGTTGCACGGATAGAACATCGGGGTAGACATGAAGCGATCGACGAAAATTGCGCCGCTGTCCTTGTCGACTTCGTATTTGATCGGGTCGGCATTCTGCGGGATTTCGATGATGACATAGATATCGTCGGGCAGGCTCTTGCCGGCCGGTACCAGGTTCAGGCTCATGATATTTCCTTCGTTGTTAGTATCAGGTTTGCAGGCCGATATTATAGCGATGTGATGTTAAATGACCATATTTCAGCGGATATCGCGGCCAAAGAAGAGGGATGTTTCCGGTTTGCGGTGCTTTGATGTGTTATGGATGCAACAAAGCGGCAGTTTTGATGCCCTGCCGGTGACCTTGGCCACCGGCAGGGCATGTTGAGTGGCGAGTGAAACAGGTGGATCAGAGCGAGTAGGGGAGCCTCGATTCATTGACCAGCCGCGACAGGGCCGCCACCACCTGAGGGTCAAACTGGGTGCCGGAGCGGGACTGGATATACTCCATGGTCTGCGCCAGCGTCCAGGGCTCCTTGTAGGGGCGCTTGCTGAGCAGGGCGTCGAACACATCGACAACCGCCACGATCCGCGCCGACAGCGGGATCTGCTGACCAGCCAGCTGTTCCGGATAGCCCTTGCCATCGAAGTGCTCGTGGTGGCCCCGGGCGATTTCGGCGCCCAGCGAGAGGTAGCTGGTTCCCTCCACCATCTCGCCCGCCTTGTACAGGATATTGGCGCCGATATCGGCATGTTGCTCCATGATGGCCCGCTCGTCGGGATCGAACCGCCCCGGCTTGTGCAGGATATGATCGGGGGTGCCGACCTTGCCCACGTCGTGCAGGATGGAGGCCATGCCGATCATCTCGACAAACTCCGGGGTCAGCTGCTCGGGATATACAGCCATCTGTTGCAGCTCTTCCACCAGCGCATCGGAGAGTTTTTGCACCCGCAGCACATGCTCGCCGGTATCGGAGTCGCGGAACTCTGCCAGCGCCGCCAGCGCCACTACGGTGGCCTCCTGGGCGCGCAGCAGCTGGTTATAGAGGTAGAGGTTGTCGTAGGCCGCCGAGATGCGCTGGCAGAAGACATCCAGCAGATCGCATTCGAGCGGGTCGAGAGGCTGGGTCGGGGTGAAGCTCAGCACGAACTCGCGCCCATTCTGGGCGGCGATATAGAGGGAGTCCTGCGGATGCTCGAAGCGGTTGCAGCGTTCATTCAACGCCTTCATCACCGACTCGTGCAGTGCCGGAAAGTCCTCAAGGACCTGCTCTTCCAGCAGCCCTTCGTAGTCACCGGTCGCGGCCAGGATCTCCAGGCCATGTTGATCGGGACGCCGCTCGGCGCAGATGGCCCCTTAGGTACCCACATCGAGAATGGCGCTGATCTGTTTCAGCACACCGGAGGCGAACTCCTTGAGGGAGTGAAGATGATAGAGATCGCCTGCCCCTTCCAGAATTTTGCCGAGCCCCTGGCGGCTCTTGTCGATGGCGCTGAGGGTTTCGTAAGAGCGCAGGGAGGCGATGACGGTGGTATAGAGCTTTTGCACCGTCAGCTCGGTCTTGGTCTTGTAGTCGTTGATGTCGTAATCGAGGATCACCCGCTGTTCGGGGGCCTGACCGGGCTGGCCGGTACGCAGCACGATCCGCACCAGCGAGTTGCGCATCTCGTTGCGGATCCGGTGTACCAGTCGCAGACCGGCATCTTCGGTCTCCATCACCACATCGAGCAGGATCAGGGCAATTCTGGGATTGGCTTCCAGCATGCGACCCGCTTCGGCGCCGCTGTAGGCATTGAGCAGTTCAAGCGGGCGCGACTTGTAGTGAATATTGGAGAGGGCCAGGCGGGTGGCGTGATGAATGTCCGGCTCGTCATCGACGATCAGCACCTGCCATGGGTTGAGTGCCTTGGGGACCACGACCTCTTCATCATCGAGTTCGATGATGTCGTCGTCCAGCCAGATATCGCCCTTGTCTTGGGCACTGCTCATATCGGTTACGCCTCCGGCGCTCAATGAGTATGTGAACAGTATGCACGATCACATCCGGTCGGATCACCCGGATAATTGTAGAACGTGAGCGGGCTCTGTCTCTTTTTACTCTATTCAAAAGGCTCCAGATACGCCTGGATCGACTTTTTCAACCAGGCCAGCACCTTGCCGTGGTAGGCATTTTCCGCCAGATAGACGCCGTAGTCCCGCCACTGCAGGCTGAACTTGTGTTTCAGGGTCAGCAGGGAGCCCTGCCGCAGCTGGCTCTGGATCAGCGGCGAGGGGAGCACCGCCCAACCCAGCCCGTCGAGTACCGCATCGCGCATCAGCTCGAAACTGGAGAGGCCGATGTGCTGACCGCCGATGGGCAGCAGACTTTTGACCGAAAATTCATCCACATAGGAGAGGGTGACCTGGGTGTGGTCGGTCAGATCCTGCTGCATCACCCGCTTCAGGCTGGCCAGCGGATGGCTGGGGGCCACCACCATCAGAGTGCGGATCGGGTTGAGCAGGTCGATATTGAGGCCGCTGCGCTCCTGATCCTCGGTGATAAGGCCAAAGGCGGCATCGACGAACCCCTCTTCCACCAGCGCAGGCAGTTCGGGTGGGGAGGCGAGCACCAGCGAGATACTGGTGCCAGGGAACTGGCTGCGCAAGGCGGCCAGCATCTCGCGCCACACCGGTTCGGGGATGGCGTCATCGCGTGCAACCCGCAGCGCCACCTCGGCGCCGGAGGCGTAGTGTTCACACTTGAGCTTGAGGCTGTTGGCCGCCTGCAGCAGCCGTTTGCAGTCATCCAGCACCAGCTCGCCGATCTCGGTCAGGCGACTCTGATTGGCGCCGCGTTCAAAAAGTTCGACGCCTAGCTCCACTTCAAGGGAGGCGATGGCGGTACTGACTGCGCTGCGGCTTTTGCCAAGTCGTCTGGCGGTATTGGCGAGGGAACCACTGTTTGCTGATTCTACAAAGAGTTCTATCTGATAGAGCTTCATGAAGATGGGTCATGACGGAGTGTTCTGGTATTACCTTAGCCCGCCCGCGGATAACAAGGCAAACCGTCAGCGTCTGATAATTCGACGCTCAGCGATTCCTGACCGAGCCGCGACTGCGGCTATCATCTCTCCCGTCGCAGCAACAGAAGGAAAATTCTATGTTAATCAGTCGCATGCTTTTAGCACGCATATTCTTGACAGGGGCCATCCTCACCGAAGTGGCGGGGACATCCAGTATGGCGATGATCCCCGAGGATGCCGCGGGATGGCTGAACTATCTGCCGATGTGGGCCCTGATCACCCTCTCCTATCTGCTACTGGCTCAAGCCGCCAAAACAATCTCCATTGGTATTGCCTTTGCGTTGTGGGAGGGGCTGGGGATTGCACTGATCACCATCGTCTCCGTGCTGTTCCTCGATTACGATCTGAACGCTCAGGAGCTGAGCGGTCTGGCGCTGGCAATAGTGGGTATTGTTATGGTGACCATGGGGGAAACCGGGGATGAACCGGTGCGCAGGAGAGTTACCCGTAACAGCAAGGAGGCGGTATGCACCCGTTAATTATCGTACTTGGCGCGGCCTTGCTGGATATCGGTGCCAATATGGCGATCAACCGCTCGCGGGGTTTTCGCTACAAAGGGTGGGGCGTGCTGGGAATTATGCTGGTGCTGGGTGCCTTTACCCTGCTCTCCGAAGCGGTGAGCAGTGGCAAGATTGACCTTGCCGTGGCCTACGCCACCTGGGGCGCCATCGGTATTCTGGGTACCGCACTCGGCGGTCTGCTCATCTTCCGTGAGCGACTCAAGCCCATTGGCTGGGCCGGGATGGTGGTGATGGCGCTGGCCGTCGCCATGCTTACCACCGCCTGATAGCGCTTCATAGATGACAAAGCCGCACGGTTTCGCCGGGCGGCTTTTTGTTTGGCCGACTGTTTGGCTGACTTAGGCTCAGTGCGGCGCTTCGTAGAGCTCCAGCGGCAGACCGTCGGGGTCGGCGAAGAAGGTGAAGCGCTTGCCGGTCAGCTCGTCCACCCGCACCGGCTCTACCGCGATCTGATGGGCCAGCAGGTGGGCGATGACCCGGTCAAGGTCGCTGACCCGAAAGGCGAGATGGCGCAGACCGCACGCCTCGGGCGTCGAGGGGCGGCTGGGGGTGATAGGGAAGCTGAACAGCTCCAGCTGGCTGCCATCTGGCAAGGCCAGATCCAGTTTCCACGACTGGCGCGCTTCGCGCAGGGTTTCGGCGATGATGGGCAGCCCCAGCACCTCGTGGTAGAAGTGGCGCGAGCGTGGGTAATCGCTGGCGATGATGGCCACATGGTGGATGGCGTCAAACAGCGGAAAGGTCATGGTGTTTCCTTGTCAGCAGCATAGTGAACGGGCAGCCCGCGCTGCCCGTGTCGTTGATCTAGTTGAAGAAACCGCCGAACCAGTCATCCAGCGCACTGCGTGGCGTCGCGCTGCTGGCGCAACCGGCCGGGGAGCCCATGGTGGAGGCCTTGGCCGGCACCTGCAGGCTGCCCGGGCAGTCGCTGGTGACGCGGGTGCCGCTGGCGCGGGAGAAGTTGGCCCAAGTGACCCCTTCCGGCATCTTCAATCCCAGACTGTTGACGCCGCGTTGGCTCATGTAGCCGCTAAAGAGTTGCAGCGCGCCGCTGGCGCCGGTCAAGCCCGCCGGGGTGTTGTCGTCCCGCCCGACCCAGATACTGACCAGCTCGTTGTTGTCCATCCCGGCAAACCAGGAGTCGCGCAACTCGTTGGTGGTGCCGGTCTTGGCCGCCATGGTGGCGCCGGGGAACTTGGCACTGAGCGCGCGGGCCGTGCCCTGACTCACCGTCTTGGTCATGGCGAACAGGGTCAGCCAGCTCGCCTGCTGGTCGGTGACCCGCTTGGCGGTCTGATCATGCTGATAGAGCAGGCTGCCATCCCCCTTGACCACGGCGCGGATCGCCGACAGCGGCTGGGTCAGCCCCTGATTGGCGATGGGCAGATACATCTGGTTCACCTCCATCGGGGAGAGCGCTACCGCCCCCAGCACCAGCGACGGATAGGGCTGGATCTCCTGCTGCACCCCCAGCTTGTGCAGGGTATCGACCACTTTCTCCAGCCCGACCTGCAGACCCAGATTGACGGTCGGCACGTTGAGGGAGCTGGCCAGCGCATCCATCAGCGGCACGCTCTGGCGGAACTTGCGATCGTAGTTTTGCGGTGTCCAGACCTGACCATCCTGACCGCGAATGCGGATCGGCTGATCTTTCAGCGGGGTTGCCAGGGTCAGGCCGTTGGAGAGGCCGGTGAGGTAGACCGCCGGTTTCACCAGAGAGCCGATCTGGCGGCGGGCATCCAGCGCCCGGTTGAACCCGGCGTAGCGGGGATCGCGGCCACCCACCAGCGCCACTACTTCGCCCTTGTGCCAGTCGGAGACCACCATGGCCGCCTCCAGCTTCTTCTTGCCGCGCAGCTTTTCGATATCTGCGAGGCCCGATTCGACCGCACGCTCGGCCGCATGCTGGGCGATGGGGTCGAGACTGGTGAAGATCTTCAGGCCAGATTGCTTGAGCAGATCGGCGCCGAAGCGGCTCTGGATCTCGCGCTTGAGCAGCCCCATAAAGGCCGGGGTGCGGCCATAGCTCATCTGGCCGCGGGCGATGATGCCAAGGGGTTGGCGGCTGGCCAGCTCATATTCGGCCTGGGTCAGGCTGCCGTGATCCATCAGCAGTTTCAGCACCAGATCGCGGCGGGTCTTGGCCCGCTCCGGGAAGCGCCAGGGATCGTAATAGGAGGGGCCTTTAACCAGACCGACCAGCAGGGCGACCTGATCGATATCCAGCTCGTTGACCGGAATGCCGAAGTAGAAGTAGGAGGCAAGCCCGAATCCATAGACCCCCTGCGAGAAGTTCTGCCCCAGATAGACCTCGTTGAGGTAGGACTCGAGGATCTCGTCCTTGCTGTAGCGATAGTCGATCAGCACCGCCATATAGGCTTCCTGCAGTTTTCGCCACAGGCTGCGTTCACGGGTCAGGAAGAAGTTCTTGGCCAGCTGCTGGGTGAGGGTACTACCCCCCTGCACGGTGCGACCCGCGATCAGGTTGGCGAACATGGCGCGCATGATGGCCACCGGCGAGACGCCGCCATGCTGGTAGAAGTCGCGATCTTCGGTGGTGAGCAGGGTCACCAGCAGGCTGTCGGGCACCTCGGCGATGCGCACCAGCAGGCGATCTTCCCGATCTTCGGTATTGAGGCGATCGAGCAGCACCGGGTCCATCTGGGCGTAACCGAGCTGGCGCTGGTTCTCCAGCGACTGGATCCCCTCAAGACGCGGGCCGTTGAAGGTGAGGCGCAGGCCACGGGCTCCGTCGGCGCCGTCATAGAACTCGAACGGACGGCGAATAAGCTCGATGCGGTTGCCGTTGATGGTGTATTCACCCGGCGTGTGAGGCTGGCGCACCTGCTTGTAGCTCAGCATGTTGAGCTCGCGCAGCATCTGGTCTCGCGACAGGCGCTGGCTGGGGTAGAGCTCCAGCGGGCGGCTGTAGACCATCACCGGCAACTGCCACTTCTCGCCATCGAAGCGCTCGCGCACCTTGGTATCCAGATAGATGCCGAACACCACCATAAAGGCCGCCACCACCAGGGAGAGCTTGAAGCCAAGCCAGAACAGCTTGCGCCAGATGGTGCGTTTGGGAGCGGCCTTCTTGGGAGGGCTTTTGCGTCGTTGGGTTGCCATGGTTCCTCTTTACCTGTTCATCATTATTCGGTGTGTTGCCATCGCGGCGTAATCGAACGATCGCGGCCGATTATCCATCAAATGGTCGGTGAGATTTCGTTCATCGAACCTACATCCCCATCTTCTTCTTGGTGACCCTGGTCGGCATCGCCTCCAGCGGATTATCCGGCCAGTAGTGGCGGGGATAGCGCCCCTTCATCTCTTTTTTCACCTGCTCGTAAGAGCCAGCCCAGAAGGCAGCCAGATCGGCGGTGATCTGCAGCGGCCGCTGGGCGGGGGAGAGCAGCTCCACCACCAGCGGCACCCGGCCATCGGCCACGCAGGGGGTCGAACCTTGTCCGAACATCTCCTGAATACGCACCGGGATCACCGGCGCCTGCCCCGGCTGATAGCGGATCCGCACCCGGCTGCCGGTGGGCGCCGCAAAGTGGCTCGGCAGCGCCTCGTCCAGCCGCTTGGGCAGCGGCCAGGGCAGGGATTGACGCAGGATATCGCCGAGGTTCAGCTTCTTCAGTTGCTCCAGCCGGGTCATGCCGCTCACCGCCGGCAGCAGCCACTGTTCCAGCGTGGCCAGCAGGTTTTCCTCATCCATGGCGGGCCACCCCTCATCGGGCAGCCAGTCGCGGGCGCAGCGCAGACGGGCCAGCAGCCCTTCGCTGCTCTCGTCCCACGGCAGCACATGCAGCCCCTTGCGGCGAATGCCTTGCAGCAGGCAGCGTCCTTTCTGCTCGTCAGAGAGTTCGGTCAGCGGGCGCTGGCTCAGCACCAACTCACCGATCACCTGCTGGCGTTCGGCCCGTACCCGCTCTTCCCGTTCATCCCAGTCGAACCATTGCCGCTCGCTCACCAGCTCCGGCAGCAGGCGCACCAGCTCGTCCAGATCGACCGGTTCGGCGATAAAGATGCGGCTACCGCGATCGTTCTGCCCCATCTCGATGGCGATGAGGGCCGCTTGTCCCTGACAGGGATGACCTTCTACCAGATCGCAGCTCACCCCACCACTGAGTTGATAGCGACTGCCGCTGCGCAGCTTCCCGATGCGATCCGGCCAGGCGAGGGCGCAAAGCAGCCCGAGCCACTGGCCCTGCGCAGTGGCAGGGCGGGCGCCAAGCCGTTCAAACCTGCGGGCCGCGCTCTGGCGCAGGGCGCTTTGACGGCGGTGGAACAGCACCGAGAGGCGCTCCGATCCTCGCAGATCTTCTTCCTGCAACGCCACCAGATATGCGGCATCGGCGACAATCCCTGTCAGACCCTCGGACTCCAGCTCGCGGGCGCGCAGCAACATGCGGGCGAGGCGAGGGTGGGTGCCGAAGGCGGCCATGGCGCGGCCAGCGGGAGTGAGTTGTTGCTCACCCTCCGGCTTCATGGCGCCAAGGGCCACCAGCAGCCGCTGGGCGCTGGCCACCGCGGCGGCGGGAGGCATGTCAAGCAGCGGCAGATCTTCCACCCTGGCGCCCCACTGGGCGGCGTCCAGCAGCAGGCCGGTCAGCTCCTGAGTGAGAATGTCTGGCGGGCTCTGCTCGGCGAGCCGCTCCTGCACCTCGCTGCTCCAGAGCCGGTAGCAGACACCGGGGCCGAGACGACCGGCGCGACCTGCCCGCTGGGTGGTGGAGGATTTGGCTATCTGGCGGGTCTCCAGTCGGGTGACGCCGCTTTTCAGATCGAACGAGGCGCGCCGCTCCAGTCCGCTGTCGATCACCACCGAAATCCCCTCGATGGTGAGGGAGGTCTCCGCCACATTGGTGGTGAGCACCAGCTTACGGCGGCCGGCAGGCGCCGGTTCGATGGCTGCCTGCTGGGCCGCCATATCGAGGCGCCCGTAGAGGGGGGCGAGGAGCACGTCGTCCGGCAGTTTGTCTGCCAACCACTGCGCCAGTCGCTCGATCTCTCCCTGTCCCGGCAGAAAGACCAGCAGGCTACCGCGGTGTGCGGCTAGCGCCTCCAGCACCACGGCACCGACCTGCGGCTCCAGCCACTGCTGGCGATTGGCGGGGCGGTAGTGGTAGTCGATGGGAAAGCCGCGCCCTTCGGAGCGAACTACAGGGGAATCCGGCAGCAGGCGCTCGAGCGCCATGCCATCCAGGGTGGCAGACATCACCAGGAGTTTGAGGTCATCGCGCAGCCCTTGCTGGCTCTCGATGGCGAAGGCCAGCGCGGTATCGGCGTGCAGACTGCGTTCATGGAACTCATCGAAGATGACCAGCGAGACGCCGGTCAGCTCGGGGTCTTGCTGCAACATCCGGGTCAGCACCCCCTCGGTGACGATCTCGAGCCGGGTTCCTGCGCTGGTGCGGCTCTCGCCGCGTACCCGCAGGCCAATGCGCTCACCCACCTTTTCCCCCAGCTGGCGCGCCAGAAAGCTGGCGATGTTGCGCGCCGCGAGCCGCCTTGGCTCCAGCATGATGATGCGGCCGGGCAGCCTGTTCTGGCGCACCAGCTCCAGCGGCAGCAGGGTCGATTTGCCCGCGCCGGGGGGCGCCTGCAGGATCACGCTGGGGTGGCGGTCGAGGGCGGCAAAGAGTTCGGGCAATACCGAAACGATGGGGAGCTGGGACAAAGCGATGAGCACCTTCTGTAGCAACCGGTAAAACGGCGCCTATTCTGCCACAGCCACCCGCGCCACCGTGAGTGGATGTGCGGAGATGGCCACTCGGGCGGGAGGCTGGCGAGACATGGCCGGATGGCTGCCATAGAATGGGCCCATCCAATGAGCGTGAAAAAGGCATTATCACCACATGGCCAAACTCTTCTTTGCCCTGCCCGTCAAGGAGCTCGCCCCCGAGCTCATCGCCTGGCGCGATCAGCAGCCCTGGCCCGGTCAGCTGGTGCCGCAAGCCAACCTTCACCTGACCCTCGCCTTCCTCGGTGAAGCGGACGAGGTGACCACCCGCCGCCTGATCGCCGCCGTAGAGCGTCAGCACTGTCCGCCGCTTGCCATCAGGCTGGATGAGACCGGCTGGTTCAGCCGGGCCAAGGCCGCCTGGATTGGCCCGAAGGAGTGGCCAAACGAGCTGAATGTGCTGGCCCGGGCGCTGCGCCGCCACGGCGAGAAGCTGCGTCTTGGCAATGGCGAGCAGGGTTATCGCCCCCACGTCACCCTGTCGCGCAAGGCGGGTGAGGCACCGGCCATCCAGCCTGCCCCAAATTTTCTGCTGCAGGCTGACGAGTTCTGCCTCTATCAATCCATCTCGACCCCGGACGGGGTACGCTACGAGCCGCTCGCCTGCTGGCCGCTGCGGGCAAGACGCAAAGAGGGATTGGATAATGAAGAGCAACGGAGGGCAAATCCGTGATCTTTGATCCCCCCCTGCAATCGGGCCAGCTGGTGGCCCGCTACAAGCGCTTTTTGACCGATGTGCAACTCGATAACGGCGAGGTCATCACCATCCACTGTGCCAATACCGGTGCCATGACCGGCTGTGCCGAGCCGGGCACCCGAGTCTGGTACTCCACCTCCGACAACCCCAAGCGCAAACTGCCAAACAGCTGGGAGATCGCCGAGAGCTCGGCGGGCCACTTTATCTGCGTCAACACGGCGCGCGCTAACCAGATCGCCCGGGAGCTTATCGAGCAGGAGGCCATCGCCCCGCTGGCGGGCTACAGCCGGTTGCGCACCGAGGTGAAGTATGGCGAAGAGAACAGTCGCATCGATCTGCTGCTGGAAGATGACGAGAAGGGCAATTGTTACGTCGAGGTAAAATCGGTGACCCTGCTCGACGAACGTTATCAACCGGGCATGGGTTACTTCCCCGATGCGGTCACCGCCCGTGGCGCCAAGCACTTGCGCGAGCTGATGGCGATGAAAGCGGCGGGCCACAGAGCCGTGCTGCTCTTTATGGTGTTGCACTCCGGAATAAGCCGGATGCGCCCTGCAACCCATATAGATCCGCACTATAGTCTGCTAATTGAGCAGTCAATTGCGGCGGGGGTTGAAATTTTATGCTATCGGCCCCATGTTGGGGTGCATGGCATGGTGGCCCAAGGTTTCATCCCATTTGAATCTGGTCACCTGTTACCCGAGGGGAGTGCATAAATATTGGAGTGGGTAACATTATTGGTACGGCTCGTTTGCTTACCCGTTACCCTTCTGCTATAGATGTCGCCCTCAATTTATGGATGGCACGGGTAGCGTGCTGAATTAGGAGACAGGGCATGCCAACAGGCGAAAACAGGAAATCTCTGGGCCCCCTGGCCATTGCGGGTGTCGCGCCTTACCAGGAAAAGCCGGGTGAGGAGTACATGAATGACCAACAAAAGGCGCATTTTCGCAAGATCCTGGGTGCCTGGCGCAACCAACTGATGCAGGAAGTTGATCGTACCGTCGACCATATGAAAGACGAGGCTGCCAACTTCCCGGATCCCGTGGATCGTGCCGCGCAAGAAGAAGAGTTCGCTCTTGAACTGCGTACCCGCGACCGTGAACGCAAGCTGATCAAGAAGATCGAGAAGACCTTGCAGCTGCTTGAAGACGATGATTTCGGTTACTGCGAACACTGCGGTATCGAGATCGGTATCCGTCGTCTGGAAGCCCGTCCGACTGCCGACCTCTGTGTCGATTGCAAGACGCTGGCCGAGATCAAGGAAAAACAGATGGCCGGTTGATCCCGACCCTCTGGTATATGAAAAAGGGAGCTCGCGGGCTCCCTTTTTTATTGAGCTTTTGGCGGTAGCGCCCCAGAATGCTGCCTCAATGAATCGCTTACCCGAACAGTCATGCCCGTGAATACCCCGTCCTCACTCCTTATGCGCCCCTATGTCGGCCGCTTTGCTCCCTCACCTTCCGGTCCGCTTCACTTCGGTTCGCTGATCGCCGCCCTCGGCAGCTTTTTGCAGGCCCGATCCCGGCAGGGGCGCTGGTTGGTGCGCATCGAAGATATCGATCCGCCGCGGGAGATGGCAGGCGCGGCGGCCCTGATCCTCAAGACCCTTGAGGCATATGGCCTCGAGTGGGATGGGGAGGTGATGTTCCAGAGTGCGCGCCACGGCCGTTATGACGAGATCATCGACCAGCTCTATCGGGTTGGCGATCTCTACTGGTGTCGCTGTACCCGGCGCGAAATCATGGCGAGCGGTGGATTTTACAACGGCCACTGCCGCACCCTCGGGCTGACGGCAGAGGGATGTGCCGCCCGGCTGCGCCAGCACCATCCGGTCTACCACTTCGATGATCGCTTGCAGGGCCATATTGCGGTGCCAGCGGCGCTCGCCGAGGAGGATTTCATTATCCGTCGCCGCGACGGGCTCTACGCCTACAACCTGGCGGTGGTGGTGGATGATATGGACAGCGGCATCACCGAGATAGTGCGCGGCGCCGATCTACTGGAGCCCACGGTGCGCCAGATTGCCCTCTACCAGACCCTGGTGGCACCGGTGCCCGACTGGGTGCATCTGCCGCTGGCGGTACTGGCCGATGGCAACAAGCTTTCCAAGCAGAACCATGCGCCGGCGCTGGCGCTCGATGAGGTGCGCCCGGCCCTGTGGCAGGCGCTGCACTTCCTCGGCCAGTGTCCGCCCCCCGAGCTGATGGCGAGCCGGCTCGACGAGATCATCGGGTGGGGCATCGCCAACTGGCGGCTCGACCGGGTGCCCGCCAGCCAGAAGATCCCGCTGGACGTTGAGTAAAGAGAGCCGGTTTTCGTGTAATAGGACGTGAGCAGGGCGCAGATAGACCGCTATTTTTGCTGGCGACCTGTTTCATTCGGGATCAATTGCCAGCACGGTTTTTCATTTGGTCAGGTGTGAGCTATGCACAGGTAGACCGCTATTTTTGCTGGCGACCTGTTTCATTCGGGATCAATTGTCAGCACGGTTTTTCATTTGGTTAGGCGTGAGCTATGCACAGGTAGACCGCTATTTTTTGGCCCGGTTTGATTCAAATGAGCTGAAGTAGCCACATGGTTTTTCATTTGTGCAGGCCTGAGCTATGTGCAGATTGACCGCTATTTTTGCTGGCACCCTGTTTCATTCGGGATCAATTGTCAGCACGGTTTTTCATTTGGTTAGGCGTGAGCTATGATAGGCCGCTATTTTTTGGCCTCCCGTCAATTTAGAAGTCATGAAGAGGTGTACCATTTTTTCCCAGATCGCAAACTTTTGCCGCAAGGTGCTCGGCAAGGAAGATGGCGAGCAGCCGGTGGAATCCCCCATTCCAGCCCGTGTCGCCGGTCAACGTCGTACCTTAAGCCGTGATCAGCACCCTGTTTCGCGCAAAGAGATCAGCGAGAATGCCCTCAAGGTGCTCTATCGCCTGAACAAAGGGGGCTATGAGGCCTACCTGGTCGGCGGCGGAGTCCGGGATATTCTGCTCGGGAAGACGCCCAAGGATTTCGACATCGCAACCGATGCGACGCCGGAGCAGATCAAGGCGCTGTTCAGCAACTGCCGCCTGATTGGCCGTCGTTTCCGCCTTGCCCACATTGTCTTTGGTCGTGACGTGATCGAAGTGGCCACCTTCCGGGGTCACCACCATCAGGTCAATACCAGCAAACATGTGTCGGCCCAGTCTGATGAAGGCATGCTGCTGCGTGACAACGTCTACGGCACCATCGAAGAGGATGCCGAGCGCCGTGACTTTACCGTCAACGCCCTCTACTACAGTGCCAAAGATTTCACCCTGCACGATTTCGAAGGGGGTCTGGAAGATCTGGCCGAGCGCAAGCTTGAGCTGATCGGTGATCCCGAGACCCGTTATCGTGAGGATCCGGTGCGGATGCTGCGCGCCGTGCGCTTTGCCGCCAAGCTGGACATGACCATCAGCCCGCGTACCGCCGCCCCCATCAAGGAGCTGGCGCCGCTGCTGCAAGACATCCCTGCTGCTCGCTTGTTTGAGGAGACCCTCAAGCTGTTCCTGGCTGGCGACGGTCTGGCGACCTACAAGCTGCTGCGCGAGTATGGCCTGTTCCAGCAGTTGTTCCCGCAAGTGGCGGCGCTGTTTACCCCGCACGGCAACTCGCCCTGTGAGCAGCTGATTGAGCTGGCGCTGATCGATACCGACACCCGTGTCCGTGAAGACAAGCGCGTCACTCCCGCCTTCCTCTACGCCACCCTGCTGTGGGGCGCTGTCGAGGCCCGTGGTCGGGTGCTGGAGAACGAGAGCGGCTTGCCCTGGTATGACGCCTTCATGCTGGCGATCAACGAGGTGCTGGACAATCAGGTGCGGATCATCGCCGTTCCCCGCCGTTTCACCACCGATGTCCGCGACATCTGGGCACTGCAACAGCGTCTGACCCGTCGTCAGGGCAAACACCCCGAGCGCGCCATGGAGCATCCCAAGTTCCGCGCGGCGTACGACTTCCTGTTGCTGCGCAACCGGGTCGAGCGTGGTCTCGGCGAGCTGGCCAGCTGGTGGGAGCGCTATGTCGCCTCCAATCCGGATGTGCGCCCGCAACTGCAGCGTGAAGCGACCCGTCGCCCGGCGAGCGGTGAGCGTGCCCCGGCCGGTGAGGCCCGCAGCAACGATGGCGAGAAGCGCAGCAGCAACAGCCGCAACCGTCGTCGCCCCCGTCGCCGCAAACCGAAAGTGGCCGAGTGACAACAGACGTGATGACCGAGGTCTTCATCGCCATAGGTTCCAACCTGTCTGACCCGCTGGGTCAGGCTCGTCGCGCCGTCGCCGCTTTAGGCCGGTTGCCGGAATCTGTGCTGGTGGAGGCCTCGTCGTTTTACAGCAGCCGCCCCATGGGGCCTGCTGACCAACCGGACTACGTCAATGCCGTGGCCCGGCTCAACACCCGGCTGGCGCCCCTTGCGCTGCTGGAACAATTACAAAAAATCGAGCTGGAACAGGGACGTGTGCGCAAAGATGAGCGGTGGGGGCCGAGAACCCTGGATCTCGATCTGCTGCTTTATGGGGATCAGGTGATCAACCATGAGCGCCTGATCGTACCCCACTACGGCATGAAGGAGCGGGAGTTCGTGCTGCTGCCCCTTGCCGAAATTGCGCCTGCTCTGGTGCTGCCCTGCGGCACCCCGCTCGCCCGACTGGTTGCCCGCTGCCCGCACAATGATTTGGCCATCATTGCCCCGCGTGCAGATCTACAGGAGCCTCTATGAGCAAGATCACCACCGCCAGCCTGCTGAAGATGAAGCAGGACGGTCAAAAGTTCACCGCCATCACCGCCTATGATGCCACCTTTGCCAAGCTGTTCGACGACGAGGGGGCCCACGTGCTGCTCATCGGCGATTCGCTGGGCATGGTGCTGCAAGGGGGTCAGGATACCCTGGCGGTCAACATGGATGAGATGGTCTATCACACCCGCTGTGTGGCGCGCGGTGCCAGCAAGGCACTGGTGGTCGCCGACATGCCGTTCATGAGCTACGCCACGCCGGAGCAGACTTACCAGAATGCGGCCCGCCTGATGGCGGCCGGTGCCCGCATGGTGAAGATGGAAGGGGGTGACTGGCTGTGCGACTCCATCCGCCACCTCACCCGCAACGGGGTGCCAGTGTGTGGTCACCTCGGCCTCACCCCGCAATCCGTCCATGTCTTTGGTGGCTTCAAGGTGCAGGGGCGCGACGAGTTTCAGGCGCAAGAGATCTACCGTCAGGCCCTCGAACTGCAAGCGGCCGGTATCCAGCTGCTGGTGCTCGAGTGTGTGCCCACTGCGCTGGCCGAGCGCATCACCAAGGCGCTGCGCATCCCGGTGATCGGTATCGGAGCCGGTCCCGCGACCGATGGCCAGATCCTGGTGATGCACGATGCCTTTGGCGTCACCTCCGGCTATGTGCCCAAGTTCACCAAGAATTTCCTGGCCGAGACCGGCGATGTGCGTGCCGCCATCCGCCTCTATGTCCAGCAGGTGAGCGAGGGGAGCTTCCCCGGCCCGGAGCACTGCTTCAACTGATCCTGGCGGTTGCACGATGGGGGCTGCGGCCCCCGTCTCTGCTTGTCAGCCTCGTAGAGTTAATCCCTATAGCTAATCCGTATCTTATTGATTCATCTAAAGGTGAACTGCTGATAGCCATGCTCGTGCCCCATCCCGCCCGAGCGCTAGCGGTGGATGCAACCCGTCTCTCTTTTTGATTTATCGGAAGGTGAACTGCTGATGTTGGTCGTAAATAATCCCGTCGTTCTGCGTGAGCAGATCAGCCAATGGCGCCGTGAAGGGCGAGCCATCGCATTCGTGCCCACCATGGGCAACCTGCATCAGGGCCACCTGACGCTGGTGAAAGAGGCGCACAGCCACGCCGAGAAGGTGGTGGTCAGCATCTTCGTCAACCCGATGCAGTTCGACAAGGCCGAGGATCTCGCCAACTACCCGCGTACTCTGGAGCAGGATTGCGCTGCGCTGGAAGTCGCCGGCGTCGACATGGTATTCACCCCGACCCCGGAGATCATGTATCCGCAGGGGCTGGCGAGCCAGACGTTCGTCGAAGTGCCGGGCCTCTCCGGCCTGCTGGAAGGGGCGCTACGCCCCGGTCACTTCCGTGGGGTCAGCACCGTCGTTACCAAGCTGTTCAATCTGGTGCAGCCGGATGTGGCCTGCTTTGGCCAGAAGGATTACCAGCAGCTGGCGCTTATTCGCAAGATGGTGGCCGATATGGCGATGCCCATCGAAATCGTCGGTGTGCCGACTGTGCGGGCCGAGGACGGGCTGGCGCTCTCCTCGCGCAACGGCTACCTGACTGCCGCCGAGCGGGCCATCGCCCCCGAGCTGGCGCGCACCATGAACTGGATCGCCGAGCAGATCGAAGCGGGTGACCACCACCTGCCCTCCTTGGTGGCGCAGGCCAGTCAGCGTCTCGACAATGCCGGTTTCCGTACCGATGCTATCGACATCGTCGATGCCGCCACCCTCGAATCCGCCACTGACGAGAGCGCGCAGCTGGTGATCCTGATGGCCGCTTATCTTGGCAAGGCCCGCCTTATCGACAACCAAGTGGTCACGCTGCAGCAAGCCTGAGCCCGCCACAACCAGGAGGACCCCATGTCCAAGAAGGTTTACTGCATTGCCCAATTCCTGCCGAAACCCGGTCAGGAGCAAGCCCTGTTTCAGGTGCTGCAGGCGCTCGAGCCCAATACCCTGCGTGAGGATGGTTGCCTGCAATATCTGGTTACCCGCCACATTCCGAGTCCGTTTGCCGAGGGGGAGAGCTTCCCCATCGTGTTCAACGAGATTTGGCAAGATATGGCAGCCTTTGAAGCTCACTGCCAGCGCGCCGAGATCTCCGCGTTCTTCGAGCGTTACTGCCTGGCCGATGATGGTTTGGCCGCCAAGTGGAATGTCTGCGTCTATAGCGACGAACCCGAACAGTACGACGCCCCCGTAAAGAAGTAATTCCCCCGATTGCCAGCGGACGCCCCCTCAGGCGTCCGCTGTTTTTTCACGCCTGCCATTTGGCGTTTTCCCTCGCGACTCTGCTCGCACCCGTTGTTTTCTCTCTCCACAATCGGCCCTGATGGCCGCTACAGGTGTTTATTTATGTTTACCTTGTTTGCTTCGTTGCTCTTCTGTCTGCTCTGTTTTGCCCTGACCCGGCTGCCCGCCACGGTGCCGTTGTCGCGCAAGGTGCTCGCCGGTCTGCTGCTGGGGGGGCTGTTTGGTCTCGGTCTGCAACTGGGCTGGGGCGCCGATGATGCCGGTGTCCAGCAGACCCTGGAGTGGGTCAATATCGTTGGCGGCGGCTATGTCAGCCTGCTCAAGGTGGTGATGATGCCACTGGTGTTCACCTCCATCCTCTCCGCCATCAACAAGCTGGAGCAGGCCCAGTCCCTCGGCAAGATCAGCGCCGTGCTGATCGGCTCCATGCTGACCCTGGTGATGATTGCCGGTGTGGTGGGGATGACCATCACCCATCTGAGCGGTCTCACTGCCGAGGGGCTGCTGAGCCACGGTAGCGACAGCGCCGCCCTGCAACAGAGCATGAGTACCATCGACAGTGCCCAGACCCTGCCCGCCCTGCTGCTCTCGCTGGTGCCCACCAACTTTGCCGCCGACATGGCAGGTAGTCGCGGCCTCTCGGTGATCGGGGTGGTGATCTTCACCGTGCTGGCCGGGGTTGCCCTGCTGCAGCTGAAGGCGGAGCACCCGGATGCGGGGGCTCGCGCCGCCGTCGCCATCGATACCCTGCAGCTGTGGGTGATGAAGATGGTACGGGTGGTGATTGCACTTACCCCCTATGGCGTGATGGCGCTGATCGCCCGGGTGGTGGCGCACTATCCGCTGAGCGAGATCCTCAATCTGCTCGGCTTTATTCTGGTCTGCTATGTCGCCATTCTGGCGATGTTTGCGGTACACATGGTGATCCTGCTGCTGCTCGGCCAGAACCCGCTGCACTATTTGCGGGAAGTGTGGGGCGTGCTCACCTTCGCCTTTATCTCCCGCAGCAGCGCAGCTTCCATTCCGCTTAGCATCGAGACCCAGCAGCGCCTTGGGGTGCCCGCCAGCATCGCCAACTTTGCCGCGTCGTTCGGTGCCAATCTGGGTCAAAATGGCTGCGCCGGTATCTATCCGGCCATGATGGTGGCGATGATCGCCCCCATGCTCGGCATCAACCCCTTCGATCCCCTGTTCCTGCTGACCCTGCTGCCGGTCATTGCGCTCGGCTCCATCGGGGTTGCCGGGGTGGGCGGCGGTGGCACTTTCGCCGCGCTGATCGTGCTCTCCACCCTCAACTTCCCCATCGCGCTGGTGGGGGTGATGATCGCCATTGAGCCACTGGTGGATATGGGCCGTACCGCCCTCAACGTCAACGGCTCCATCATGGCGGCGATGATCACCAAGCGCTTGCTGGGCAAACAGCAGCTGGCCAACGTGGAGATGGTGCAGCCACAGGCCGCCAGCTAACCCCGAGCGTGACCCAATATGAAAGAAGCCCGCAGTTGCGGGCTTCTTTCATATTGGCTGTGTTGCCTTGTGAGCAGGGATTACTTGGCAGAGACGGGGTAACCGGCGCCTTTCCAGGCGAAGATGCCGCCCGGCACCCGATAGACCTGCTGATAGCCCTGAGTCACCGCCCAGGCGGCGGCGTTGTGGCTGCGACCGCACTTGACGAAGCCGCAGTAGATCACCACTGGGCGGGACTTGTCTTCACCCAGCAGCGCCTGGAACTGCTCCGCCGTGCCGCTCCCCTCGACGATCTCGCTCCAGTTGTCACCGGCCTTGGCCTCCTTCACGAAGACAAAGTTCTTGGCGCCCGGGATGTGCTCTTTCTTGTAGGAGTCCTCATAGGGCATGGTGTCGATGATCACCAGCTCCTCGCCCTTGTCCATCCGGGTTTTCAGCTCGGCCACGGTCAGCAGCTGATAGCCCCCTTGCTGTGTCTCTTGCGCCAGTTGTACCGCCGACTGCTCCAGCTTCACCTCTTGCTCGAACTGGTTGTCGCCACAGCCACCGAGGGCAAAACTGGCGGCGATCAGCGAGGCCAGCAGGGTGCGGGATCGCAATGTCATCATGTCACTACTCCTTAGGAACGGGAAAAACGGGGCGGGAAGTTCGCAGCAGGGCGCCCGCAAGCGTCAGTAGCAGCAGATCCCGCACAATGGCTTCTGGCAGCGAGCTGAGATCAGCCCTGCCAAGACAGCCGCAAGAGATGTCGAGCCCGATGGCAACGCCATAGCCCAACACCGGAATAAACAGGGCGAGCAGCCCGATCACCAGCCACAATCCCCAGCGCCGGTTGGCGATGACCGCGAGCCCGGCGCAGAGTTCAAGGGCTATCAACCCCCAGGCCACCGGCGGGATCAGTGACGGCCAGATCAGCCCGAAGGCCGCGATCTGTTCGACAAACAGGGCGGGGGATACCAGCTTGAACCCGGCCGAGGCGACGAAAAATCCCCCCAGCGCCAGATTGGCCAGCATGCGCAGCAACGCAGGCATGTTCTACCTCTTTATAGAGAGGGATGAATTCTAACAGTTCCCGATTGAGCCGCAATGGCTAACCCCGAACCGAACAAGATAAATCTCGATTTTGCGGGGAAAGGGTCGGTACTGGGTATGAACGCCGCAGTCCCGACCCTTATTGCAATCAGGCGAACTGGGGTAGCCACTGACGTTGGGCAGCGTACATCTCGTCGAACATCTGCTGGATTTGCTCCAGGGTACAGACGGTGGCGGTGACCGGATCGAGGGCCAGCGCGTAGCGGGCGGCATCGAGATCGCCGGTCAGGGCCGCCTGCACAATCAGCTCCTGCACCGCAGTGTTGCTCTTGCACAGGCTGGCGCACTGGGTCGGCAGCCGCCCCATCGCCTGCGGTTGCAGCCCCTTCTCATCGACCCAGATCGGCACCTCTACCACGCAGTCGGCGGGCAGGTTCTCCACCAGCAGTCCCTCGGGCTGGCAGTTGGCCAGATTACCGTTGATGCGGGTGCGCTCGCCGCTCACCATGGCGTGGATCAGCTTGGGCCCGTTGAGCATGTTGGGGGCGATGACGAAGGGTTTTTCCCCCGCCAGCTGGGCGGCGATCTCCGCCTTGCCGGCAGCGTGGACCTGCTCTTCCAGGGCCAACAGATTCCAGCGTTGGGGCAGGAAGTGGTTGATCATCGCCTCGTTCTTGCGGAAATAGGGCAGGTAATCGCTGCAGTGCCAGTGGTTCTCGGTACACCAGAGGCCAAAGAACTTCAGCACTTCGCAGCGCACGCCGTCCGCCTCGCGGGTTTTCGGATCATTCACCAGCGCCCGGATCTTCGGCTGCATATCTTCGCCATGGATGGCAAAGCGGGTGATCCAGGTCATGTGGTTGATCCCGGCGAACTCGTACTCCACCTCGGCGGGCACATCGTGATACATCAGGCGCTGCCAGCGTTCCGGGGTGGAGGGGTGATCTACCCAGGGGCCGACCCCCAGATAACCGGCCAGTTGGGCGACGGTGTAGCGCACTCCATAGCAGAGGCCGATGGACTGGATGCCGCTTGCCTCCTTGGCTGCCCAGGTGAGGGGGGCCAGCGGGTTGGCGTAGTTGATGAAGAGGGCGTTCGGGCAGAGCTCCTCCATATCCCGCAGGATCGCCAGCATGGGCGGAATGTGGCGCAGGGCGCGGAAGATGCCGCCCGGTCCCATGGTGTCGCCCACTTCCTGGATCACCCCGTATTTGGCCGGGATCGCCATGTCCAGCTTCCAGGGGGCGAGGCCGCCCACCTGAATGGCGCTGATGACGAAGTCCGCATGGCGAATCGCATCGCGCTGGCTGGTGGTCTGGCTCACCTGCATCGGCAGGCCGGATTGCGCCACCATCATGGTGATGAGACGGTGGCTCTGGGCCAGCACCTCGGGATTGAGATCCATCAACACCAGCTCGGTGCCCGCCATGGCGGGGTAGGAGAGCAGGGCCGAGACGATCTGGCGGGTAAACATGACGCTGCCTGCGCCAATGATGGTGATTTTGCTCATGTCAGAACCTTATTTTAAAAAACGGGAACGCCAGCGTCCCTGTTGAAGTTGCAGCATGCTGCCGTGGATCATCAGGGCGGCGAGGATCATCACCCCGTAGACCAGTCGGGTCCAGAAGCCGTCGAGACCGGCGCTGATGATGCCCGCCTCCAGCATGCCGATGATGCAGGCGCCAAACAGGCTGCCCAGCAGAGTGCCTCTGCCCCCCAGTACCGAGGTGCCGCCAATGAACACAGAGGCAAACACCAGCAGCATGTAACCCTGCCCCTGATTGGGCCACCAGCTGCTCATTTCGACGCTGATCAGCACCCCGACCAGCGCGGCGAGCAGCCCCATCAGCATGAAGAGGCCGAGCCGCATCCGGTTGACCGGCACCCCCATCAGGCGTGCAGCCTCCGGGTTGTCTCCGATGAAGTTGATATTGTCACCCAGCTCGTGATGAGCCAGCAGCAGCCAGAGCAGCAGCGCTGCCAGCAGGCTCCAGAGGGCCTGGGCGGGCAGCCACTCCCACACTCTGCCAGTCAGCAGGGTATGGAGCAGGGTGTCGCGGATCTCGGGCAGGCTGAGGGCCAGCCCGTCGGCCAGCACAGTGGTGAGGCCGCCGATAAAGAACTGGGTGCCGATGGTGGCGATGATGGAGGGGATCTGGAACTGCACGATCAGCAGGGCGTTGAGCAGCCCGCACAGCAGCCCGCCCGCCATCGCCCCCAGCAGTGCCAGCAGCGGCGAGCCGGTGTGCTGGAACAGCCAGGCGAAGATAAATCCCCCCAGCGCGATGACCGCCGGAAAGCTCATGTCGATCTCGCGGGCGATGATCAACAGGGTCATGCCCAGCGCCAGCAGGATGGTCAGCGGAATGGTCGAGAGCAGGGAGGTGTAGATCCGGCCATGGAAAAAGGTGACCGGACTGATGCTGGCAAACAGCCCCCACAGCAGCAGCAGGATCAGCCAGGTCAGTAAAGGCGCGCGATGGGCGAGCAGGAAGTGTCTCATTGGCTACCCCTTCTGACGGCATCGAGCAGCGCCTGTTGCAGGGCCGGGAGGGTCATGTCGGTCTTGTGGTACTGGGCGACGATGGCACCCCTGTCCATTACCACGAAGCGGTCGGCGACCCGGTAGGCATCGGCCATGTTGTGGGTGATCAGCAGGCAGGCGCGGCCCTGGGCTCGTAGCTGCTCGATAAAGCTGAGCACCTTCTCTACCTCACCGAGGGAGAGGGCGGTGGTCGGCTCATCGAGGATCACCAGCCGGGCATCAAACAGCATGGCGCGGCCGATGGCCAGCCCCTGTCGTTCGCCGCCAGAGAGCAGGCTGACCGGCGCATCGACGTTGGCACCGATGCCGCGAAAATGGAGCACCCGCAGCAGCTCGGCGGCCCGGCATCGCTCTTCTTGCCGGTCGATAAAGCCCCAGCGATTGCGCAGATGGCGCCCCAGAAAGAGGTTGCGCCAGACGCTCTGCTGCTCGCCAAGGGCGCCGCTCTGATAGACGGTCTCAATGCCGAGCCGACGGGCGGTGGGCACATCGTAGCGATCGCCTGCCACCGTCTGCCCGGCAACGGTCAGGGTGCCGCTGCCGAACGGTTCGGCGCCGGCAATGACCCGGATCAGGGTCGACTTGCCCGCGCCGTTGTCGCCAAGCAGGGCCACCACTTCACCCGCCCGCTGCTGGAAATGGATATCCCGCAGGGCTTGCACCGGGCCGAACCATTTGTTCAGCCCGTGCAGCTTGAGGGCCATTGGCGCCATTTAGCGCAAACCTTTGGCCGCCAGCGGGGCGATGAGCGCGATGTTGTCTTTGGTGACAAAACCGGCCCCGGTGTTGATGTCCAGACCGGCAAAGCCGTAACGCTCGCTCAGCACCAGCTGGACCACCGAGAGGTAACCCATCAGGTAGGGTTGGCAATCGGCTACCAGTTGCACATAACCGGACTGGATCCCGTCTGCGGTGGCGGGGGAGAGGCTGAAACCGGCGACAAACAGCTCACCGGGTTTGACGGCGGCGTTACGCAGGAAGTTGCCCATCTGGGCGGTCAGGGCTCCGTGATCCACCAGCACCATGTTCACGTCGGGGTGGGTTGCCAGATAGGAGGTGACGACCGGGGCACCCAGGGACGGGTCTTTGTCCACTTCTTGCGAGATCTGGATGAAGTCGACCTTCATGCCCGCCTCTTCCAGGGTCTTGATCAGGCCACGGGTAGAGTCGCTGCGCTGGGCGATATCCTTGATGCCCCACACCATGGCGCGGTCACCCTTCTTCAGGCCGCTGCGGCGCAGGGCCTCTTTGGCCAGATTGATGCCGCGGGTGGCGTTGTTGTCGCCCACGTAGCCAAAGCCGTTGCTCAATTCATTGGCCATGGTGCCGGAAAGCTCGGTGTCCACCGACGTCACCTTGATCCCCTTGGTGATGGCGTCGGCAATCAGCGGCTGGTAGGCGCTGTCACCGGGGTGGCCCATCACCACGATGCCGGTGGGCTTGGCAGCCACTGCCTGCTTGAAGTTCTCGATCATTTTCTGGGGCTGCCAGTCGGAGTAGACCAGTCGCAGATCCACCCCCAGATCTTCAGCCGCCTGTTTGGCGCCATTCTGCACCACGGTGACGTAGGATTCGCCGACCGGGCCGCCGAGATCAAACCAGATGGTCATATCCTTACCGGAGGGGGCTGCGCCCACCTGGGAGGCGAGCAGGCAGCCGGACATCAGCAGGCCGGTCAGCCAGCGTTTGGCCGTGTGAGTATTGCCAGTGTGCGTGTTGTGCATTGTGTTTCTCCTTGTTGTAAATGCGGGCGCGGTGGATCGCCTGCGGTGAGGCTCAGGCCATTCAAAGCGCCGGGTAAATGTGGTTGCTGCCACGATCGGGTGTCGGGCGGTCAAATGGGGTGGGCCCAGCAGGCTCACGCGGCCGGATAGCGGGCCAGCTCCTGATAGTCGCCGTCCGCTTCGCAGCGAAAGACGGCGGCGGTTTCGCCGCACTGGCACCACTGTTGCCATTCCTCAGGCGGGCAGTGGAGGCGAATGGCGAGGCCGCAGCCAGCGCTGAGCTGGCGTGGTACGTCGCAGACTCGAAACGACTGGCCGTGCTGCTCCAGCCGCTTGCGCAGCCTGACCGTGCCGAGGGTGGAGTGGAACAGATAGAGAAACTCTTCGTTCATGACTTGCCTCCCGTGCTGGTGCGGGCACCGAACAGGGCGGCCCCCAGCGCACCGGCAAACTGGGCATCCGGATGGGTGGCGACCTCGCAGCCCAGCCCTTCTGCCAGATAGTGGCGGAAGGTGCCGCAGTGGCTGACGCCGCCGGTGAAGAGCACCGTCGGTCTGGCGCCGAGGCGGCCGATGAAGTTGGCACTGCGCCGGGCCATGGATCGGACGATGCCCGCGAGGATCGACTCGGCCGGAATGCCCGCCGAGCGCAGGCTGATCGCCTCCGACTCGGCAAACACGGTACACATGCTGCTGATGTCGTGGGGCTCTGCGCCCTCCAGCAGCTCGTCGAGCTGCTCGACTCGCGCCCCCAGGGTGCGGGTGATCACCTCGAGAAAGCGGCCGGTACCGGCGGCGCATTTGTCGTTCATCAGAAAGTCGGTGAGGTTGCCCTCGCCATCGAGCTGGATCACCTTGCTATCCTGGCCGCCGATGTCGATGACGGTGTGTACCGATGGGCATAGCAGGCGAGCGCCCAGCCCGTGGCAGGAGATCTCGGTAACCCGGCGATCGGCGAACGAGGCCAGATCCCGGCCATAGCCGGTCAGGGTCAGATGGGGGCGCTTTGGCAGATCGGCCGAGAGTTCGGCCCAGCCTTGCTCGATGGCAGCCAACGGACGAAAGGGGGTCGGCACCAGAAAACGGCGGACGATGCGTCCGCCATCCCGGCTGTCGAACAGGATCCCCTTGGTCGCGGTGGAGCCCGAGTCAATCCCGATGGAGAGTGACACGGCGCCTCCTTACAGCATTTCGATAAAGGCGGCCAGCCGGGTTGCCAGTTGTCCCTTGTCGGCGCTGGAGTAGTCGGTCTCGACCGCCATGTAGGGGATGCCGTGGCGTTCTCGTACGTGGCGCTTGATGGCCAGCGACTCCACCGCGTAGGTGTGGCAAGCCTGCAGGATCACGTCGATCACCCCGTCCGCCTGATACTCCTCCACCATCTGGCTCAGCAGCGTCATGCGCTGGTGGTTGGGGGAAATGCAGGAGCAGCCGATGGCCAGATACTTGTCGGTCAACGCATCGAACGGGTCACCCTGTTCGCTGACGCACTGTTCGGTCGCCTTGGCACCGGTGCAGTTCTCGTATCCCACCACCCAGCCGCCGTGCTCCTCGATAAGGCGCACTACCTTGTCGGCCGCACCGCCGATGGGGCAGCCGGTGATGAGAATGCGCGGACGGGCGTCGAGCCGCTTGCCCTCGGCATACTCGGCCTTGATGCGGCGAGTCATCTCCTGCAGCTCGCTGATGAGCTGCTCCTTGTCGAAGCGGAAGGTGGCGCCATAGACCACCTTGAGCAGGTCGGTGCCGCTCAGTGCCGGGGGATTGAGCTGGCCCAGCCGGTAGAAGTCGGCCAACGCGCGGCGTTCGCGGTTTTTCAGCACGATGGCATCTCGCAGCGCCTGCTCGCTGATGGGCTGGCCGAACTGCTGCTCCAGCAGCGCCTTGAAGCGGACGATCTCGCTGCGCCACAGGGTGCGGGAGGCCTCGTCATCAGCGCGGTTGGGCAACTGCATCACGTGCACCGGTTTGAACTCGGCCATGTACTCGTACATCTTCTTCTTGCCGTCGCAGGTGGTCTCACCCACCACCAGATCGGAGAAGTAGAAGTAGGGGCACTTGTCGGTCTTGCCGAACCCGTAGCTGCTTTTGATCAGCGGGCAGAGGTTGCGGGGCAGATCTTTCTCGGCCTCCTCGATGGTCTCGTCGCTGGTGGAGCAGAGCGATACCACCACGGCGCCAGCGGCCATCGCCACCTCCTGCGGCATGAAGGTGCAGTAGGTACCGACCAGGGGGATCTGTCGCTCCTTGAGTGCCATCACAGCCAGAAAGCCCTGACGACGGGCATCTGAAAAACTCTCGAAAATGGCTGGCAACTCGGTGATCAGTGACATAAGCGATCCTGTCCTGCTGGGAAATGAGAGAGAGGAAGAGGCCGTCCATCACGGCTCTTCCAACCGCGGGAATTATACCTTTGGGGGTAATCCGAAAATTGCGGTGGATCACAAGGTGCCGGATAAAGCCTTAATAACAGGGAGGTTATCTGATGTGTGATGAAGAGAGGGGGATGAGAATAAATAACGGGCACCGCGAGGTGCCCGTTACATGTCGTCAGTGACGCAGCCCGGTGCCCCGAGAGATGAGCCACCAAGCGATACCGTAGAGGGCCACGATAAAGCCGATGATGATGAGGTAGGCGGTGCCGAGCGGCACGTCGGAGATACCGAGGAAGCCGTAACGGAACGCGTTCACCATGTAGATGATGGGGTTCACCTGGGAGACCCCCTGCCAGAACGGGGGCAGCAGGCTGATGGAGTAGAACACCCCGCCCAGATAGGTGAGCGGTGTCAGCACGAAGGTGGGGATGATGCTGATGTCGTCGAAGGTCTTGGCAAACACCGCATTGATCAGCCCGCCCAGCGAGAAGAGGATCGAGGTGAGCAGCACGGTGAAGCAGACGCTGAACAGATGGTGGATCTGCAGCGGTACGAAGAACAGCGACACCAGGGTGACGATGAGGCCGACACAGAGGCCGCGTGCCACGCCACCGCCCACATAACCGGCGATGATGACGTAGTTGGGTACCGGTGCCACCAGCATCTCCTCGATATTGCGCTGGAACTTGGCGCTGAAGAAGGAGGAGGCAACGTTGGAGTAGGAGTTGGTGATCACCGACATCATGATGAGGCCGGGCACGATGAACTCCATGTAACTGAAGCCGCCCATGTCACCGATGCGCGAACCGATCAGGTTGCCGAAGATGACGAAGTAGAGGCTCATGGTGATGGCCGGTGGCACCAGGGTCTGGATCCAGATCCGGGTAAAGCGGCTCACTTCCTTGGCCAGAATGCTCTTGAAGGCGATGTAATAGGTGGCCAGATTCATGCTTTTCTCCCCTCTTCGACCAGATTGACGAACAGCTCTTCCAGCCGGTTGGCCTTGTTGCGCATGCTCACGACCTGCACCTGCTGGTTCGACAACTGCTCGAACAGGCTGTTGAGTGACTGGCTCTTGTCGAGATCCACCTCGAGGGTGCGCTCATCCGGCATGCGGCCGTTGAACTCTGGCACATCAGGTACGGCAGAACCTGGCGCAAGGTCGAGCAGGAAGGTCTCGCGACCCAGCTTGCCCAGCAGGTTTTTCATACTGGTGTTCTCGATCAGGCGACCCTTGTCGATGATGCCGATGTTGCGGCAGAGCATCTCCGCCTCTTCCAGATAGTGGGTGGTGAGGATGATGGTGACGCCCTGCTCGTTGAGCTCCTTGAGGAAGGTCCACATGGAGCGGCGGATCTCGATATCGACCCCGGCGGTCGGTTCATCGAGGATCAGCAGTTTGGGCTCGTGCATCAGGGCGCGGGCGATCATCAGGCGACGCTTCATGCCGCCGGAGAGGGTGCGGGCAGGCATGTCGCGCTTCTCCCACAGGTCGAGCTGGCGCAGGTACTTCTCGGCGCGGATCTTCGCTTCCGCCTTGGGCACGCCGTAGAAACCGGCCTGATGGGTGACAATCTGGATCACCTTCTCGAACTGGCTGAAGTTGAACTCCTGCGGCACCAGCCCGAGCTGGGCCTTGGCCTGTTCCAGATCGCTGTCGATGTCGTAGCCAAATACCTTCACCTTGCCGGCGCTCTTGTTCACCAGCGAGCTGATGACGCCGATGGTGGTGGATTTGCCCGCGCCGTTCGGGCCGAGCAGGGCGAAGAAGTCCCCCTGCCTGACGGTCAGATCGATGCCTTTAAGGGCTTCGACGCCCCCCTGATAGGTCTTTTTCAGGCCGCTGATTTCCAGTGCGTTCATTGCAACCTCTGTGATGGTTGAATCCGGCTCGATACAGAAAAGGCGGCCAAGGCCGCCTGCACAGAGTAAAGGGCGCAAGGCCACTTCACCCGTGATATTCCTGAACCTGGCTTACTCCTGGGGTACCACTTTGCCGATAAACGGCAGGTTGCGGTACTTCTGGGCGTAGTCGATGCCACAGCCGACCACGAATTCGTCCGGGATGGCGAAGCCAATCCAGTCGACCGGCACCTGCACTTCGCGGCGGGAGGGTTTGTCCAGCAGGGTGCAGATGGCCAGGGATTTCGGCTCGCGCAGGGAGAGGATCTCGCGCACCTTGTTGAGGGTGTAACCGGTGTCGATGATGTCTTCCACGATCACCACATCCTTGCCCTTGATATCGTCGTCCAGGTCTTTGAGGATGCGGACGTCACGGGTACTGTGCATGCCGGAGCCGTAGCTGGAGGCGGTCATGAAGTCCAGGGTGATGGGCAGTTGGCACTGGCGGCAGAGGTCGGCCAGGAAGATGCAGGAACCGCGCAGCAGCGCAATCATCACGACTTCGTCAGAACCCTGATAGCGGGCGGTGATCTCTTCACCCAATTTGGCGATCCGGGCGGCTACTTCAGCCTCGGAGATCATCACCTCGACGGTGTGTTTCATCACTTACTCCCATAAGGCCAAAGGGGATTTGGCCGTTCATGAATATCAAAACCGATGATTCTACCACTCATGTCGAAGGCAGGGCAAGATCGCGAACGTTTTTTAAGCAGGGCACGAGGATTTGACCGACCGAACAGGGTGTGATCTTATACTCTC
>NZ_JAPCJA010000034.1:0-53803 GCF_027707745.1 Aeromonas sp. QDB23 | reverse complement strand
GAGTATAAGATCACACCCTGTTCGGTCGGTCAAATCCTCGTGCCCTGCTTAAAAAACGTTCGCGATCTTGCCCTGGGCATCTTCCCTTTTTGGTGGTATTAGCGGTGACTGCTTTTGCAGGATCAGCCGTGTTGGCGGCGGTCGTTGGCCTGGGCCAGCAGCATGCGGCTTTCCCGCAGGAACTGGTCGGCATGTTCACCGAAGAAACCGGAGACCTGCGAGAAGGCGTCGATAAAGCCGGCTCTGTCCCCCCGCTCCAGCAGCCCCAGCGCTTCGCCGAAGTTTTGGTAGTAACGGCGGATCATCGCCAGATTCTGCGGTGACGACAAAATGATGTCGGCATAGAGGTGGGGATCCTGGGCAAACAGCCGCCCGACCATGGCGAGCTCCAGTCGGTAGATGGGGGAGCTCAAACTCAGCAGGCGATCCAGATTGGCCTGCTCCCGGGAGAGGTGCCAGCCATAGGCAAAGGTGGCGAAGTGACGCAGCGCCTGAATGAGGGTCATTGCCTCATCGTGGGCCTTGGCTTCTACCTGTTGCAAGCGGGCGCCCCAGATGGTCATCTGATCCAGCAGCCATTGGCTGGCGGCGGGGTCACGACCCTGACAGCAGACGATCACCTGCTTGGCGAGGCTCGCCACATCAGGTCCGAACATGGGGTGCAGCCCCAGCACCGGCCCCTTGTGTACCGCCAGCATATGTTCGAGCGGCGCAGCTTTTACGCTGGTGACATCCACCAGCAGGCAGTGGGCGGGCAAGTTGCCGAGGCGGTCGATGATTTGGCAGGTGATGTCGATGGGCACCGCCACCATCACCAGACCGGCGTCGGCGAGGATCTCGTCAGCGCGCGGCCAGTCGGCTTGCTCCAGCGTCTCGACCCGATAGCCTGAGAGGCCGAACATATGACCGAACAGCCGGCCAAGCTGGCCCTGACCGCCGATGATGACCACCTTGCCAAGATCCGGCTTTATGCACTTGAAGCCGGTGTCTTTCTCACTGGCATAAGATTCGCGCATGACCCGGCGCAGTACGTCCTCGATGAGATCGCCGGGCACCCCCAGTAGCTCGGCCTCGGCGCGGCGGCGGGCCAGCATGCTCGCCTCCCTGTCCGGTGCATAGATGGGCAGGCCGTGGCGGCTCTTCACTTCACCCACTTCCCCCACCAGGGCCAGACGGGCGGCCAGCAGAGCGATCAGCTGCTTGTCCACCGCATCTATCTTGTCCCTGAGTTCATTCAACTCTTCAGCCATATCCAGTCCCTGCTGGCGCCGAAAGCGGCGGCGCCCTGAAATTCAAGAGGCAACAAGGTATCACTGCGTGGGCAGTGATACCTCTATGGTTCAATCAGTTACGACAAGATACCACGGCTTACCGTGCAGTTCTGCCCTTGAGCGGCGCAGCCAGCTCGCGATGGCATCGCGCCAGCAGAGTGGCTGTGCTATCCCAGTCGATGCAGGCATCGGTGATGGAGACACCGTAGCGCATCTCGCACTTGGGCTGCTCGCTGGACTGGTTCCCCTCGAACAGGTTGGATTCGAGCATTACCCCTATGATGGAGCGGTTGCCCTCCTGGATCTGGTGGATGACGTTGTCGGCCACCTTGGGCTGCAAACGGTGATCCTTGCTGGAGTTGCCGTGGCTGCAATCCACCACGAGGCTCGGCAGCAGGCCCGCTTTCTCCAGCGCCTCTTCCGCCAGCGACACGTTAACCGAGTCGTAGTTGGGATGTTTGCCGCCGCGCAGGATCACGTGGCCATCCGGGTTGCCCTGGGTCTGCAGCAAGGCAACCTGACCCTGCTGGTTGATCCCCATAAAGGCGTGGGGGCTGGAGGCGGCCTGCAGCGCATTGATGGCAGTACCCAGGTTGCCGTCGGTGCCGTTCTTGAAGCCCACCGGCATGGAGAGACCGGACGCCATCTCCCTGTGGGTCTGGGATTCGGTAGTACGGGCGCCGATGGCCGACCAGGAGAAGAGCTCGGCCAGGTATTGCGGGCTGATGGGATCGAGCGCCTCGGTCGCCAGCGGCAGCTCCAGCTCTGCCAGCCAGCAGAGCAGCTCGCGGGCACGGTGCAGTCCCAGCTCCACATCGAAGGTGCCATCCAGGTTCGGGTCGTTGATAAAGCCTTTCCAGCCGACCGTGGTGCGTGGCTTCTCAAAGTAGACCCGCATGACGATGTAGAGAGAATCCTGGTAAGCATCATGCAGCGCTTTGAGTCGGGTTGCGTACTCTTTGGCGGCATCCATGTCGTGGATGGAGCAGGGACCACAGATCACCAGCAGCCGGTGATCGCGACGGTGGATGATGTCGGCGATGGTAGTGCGGGCCCCTTGCACGAATGCCAGCGCCTTGTCGGAGATGGGTAACTTCTCCTTGAGCTGGGCAGGGGTGATCATCACTTGTTCGGACTGGATATGGATGTTGTTCAGGGGATCTCGTTGCATAGCCTGTTTGCCTCGCCAGAGTCAGCACACTGGTTTTGATACCACCAGCTGTAATTATATATTTACGAAAGTACCGCTTTCGTTACGATTGGCCACCACAATACCAAGTAAATGCCAACTTTCAAGTGCGAATATGGAATTTAATAGCCTTTTGGCAATATAAAAGTACTGTTCATCGCCAAAGGTTTGGATTAACTGCCAGATTTGTCCATGAAATGCCACCCTTGTAATCATATCTTTACGATCTGGCGATGGGAGGTCGAATGGCGGGGGCAAGTGGCCGTAAAAAACGGGAGCCTGCAAGGGATCCCGTTGTTTGTCGCGATAACAGTGCTGGGCGGAGAGTTATGCCGGCACGGCCTGCTCTACAGCCTGCTTGCGCGCCGTTTTTGCCAGTGCATCCAGCATCGGCTTGGTGACCAGTACGATCCCCTGTTCGGAACGATGGAAGCGGCGGGCATCTTCATCGGCGTTCTCACCGATCACCATCCCTTCCGGCAGCTTGCATCCCTTGTCGATCACTACCCGACGCAGTCGGCAACCCGCGCCGATCTCCACACCCGGGAAGATCACTGCCTGATCCAGGGTGCAGAATGAATCAACCCGTACATTGGTGAAGAGCACCGAACTCAGGATGAAGGAGCCGCTGACGATGGTGCCGCCGGAGAACATCGAGTTGATGGTCATGCCGTGCTGGCCGTTTCTGTCCTGCACGAACTTGGCGGAGGGGGTCATGTTCTGGCTGGTCCAGATGGGCCACTCCTGATCGTAGATATCGAGCTCCGGGGTCACCGAGGCAAGATCCATATTGGCTTCCCAGAAGGAGTCTACGGTGCCTACATCGCGCCAATAGGGGGCTCTGTCAGGGGCACAACCGACGCAGGACATGCTGAACGGGTGAGCGTAAGCGGTGCCCTCTTTCACCACGCGGGGGATCACATCCATGCCGAAATCGTGGTGGGACTGCGCGTTGGCGATATCTTCATCCAGCAGCTGATAGAGATACTCGGCATCGAAGATATAGACCCCCATGGAGGCCAGGGCGTGCTCTGGTTTGCCCGGCATGGCGGGCGGGTTGGCCGGTTTTTCGACAAACGCATTGATCTTGCGATCATCATCCACCGCCATCACTCCGAAGGCGCTTGCCTCGCTGCGCGGTACTTCGATACAGGCCACGGTGACCTTGGCGCCCATATTGACGTGATCCAGCAGCATGGCGGCGTAATCCATCTTGTAGATGTGATCGCCCGCCAGCACCACCACATATTTGGGGGCGTGATCGCGGATGATGTCCAGGTTCTGGTAGACCGCATCGGCGGTGCCACGATACCAGTTCACCTCGTCCACTCGTTGCTGGGCAGGGAGCAGATCGATAAACTCGTTCATCTGATAGCGCAAGAAGGACCAGCCGGATTGCAGGTGGCGCAACAGGCTGTGGGACTTGTATTGGGTGACGACACCGACCCGACGAATGCCGGAGTTGATGCAGTTGGAGAGCACGAAATCGATGATGCGGAATTTGCCGCCAAAATGTACCGCAGGCTTGGCCCGGTTGTCGGTTAACTGTTTGAGGCGACTCCCCCGCCCTCCTGCGAGCACCAAGGCCATGGTCTCGTTCAGCAACTGTCTGGATTTCGCTGTATTGGCAGGTTGTAACAACATCTCATATCCCTTTGTAGATAAATCACTACAATGGTGCCGCTTTTGAGCCCTCAAGAAAGTGCTTTCAGTCACATTTTGGCGGTTGATTTCGTAACAAAATGACTCTTCTGTCATTAAAAACGACGTTCCGATCAGAAAGTGTTGCGAATCTGTTCAGTTGTCAATTGAGACGAGACTGGGAGCGGTGGCCCCTGCCGTGGGTTGGCAGGGGCCTGGTCAGTACAAGGGTCAGGCCGCGTTGGCCAGTGGCTCCTCGCTCTTCTTCTGGTAGGCCTGCGGGGTGAGGCCCAGCAGCTCCTGCACGGTCGAGGCGACGGTGATGGAGGAGACGGTGCCCACCAGGATCCCGGCAAACAGGGTGAAGGAGAAGCCGTAGAGGGCGTCACCGCCAAACAGCAACAGAGCGCCCACGGTAAACAGGGTGGTGCCCGAGGTGATCATGGTGCGACTGAAGGTCGCCTTGATGGCCACATCGGAGCACTCGTGGATCCCCATCTGGGTGCGCGAGCTCAGCAGATCCCGCAGCCTGTCCGAGATGACGATGCTGTCGTTGAGGGAGTAACCGATCACCGCCATCAAGCCGGCGATGATGTTGAGGTCAAACTCGATCTGGCACAGGGAGAGCAGCCCCAGCGCCACGATGGCGTCATGGACCACCGAGAGCAGGATGCCGATGGCCTGACGCCACTCGAAGCGAAATGCCAGATAGGCCGACATCGCCAGCGAAGCCACCAGCACCGCCAGCATCCCCTGCTGGAACAGCTCGGCACCCACCTGAGGGCCGACGATGGTGGTGCGCAGCAGCTCGACCGGCATCCCCAACTGTTGGCTCAGCATGGTGGCCAGCTCGGTGGCTTGCCAGGGCAGTTCGTGGGGGGGCAGCTTGATCAGCCACTCACCGGGTACACCGGCAGAGCTCAGCTCAACGGCCCCCGCCAGCGGGGAGACCAGCATGGCATTGAGCTCATGGGCCTCTTTCAGGGTCTGGATATGAAACTCCAGCAGGATCCCGCCGGTAAAATCGAGCCCCAGAGTCAGGCCGTTCACCAGCAAGATGGCCACGCTGGCCACGGTCAGCAGGATGGAGGCCCACAGGCCGATATAGCGCCAACGGGTCAGCCCCATGGCAACGATCATTCTCAACATAATTCTCTCCTTGGCCAGCCAGCATCAGGCTGTTGGCCCATCACGACGTGTCGCGACACGCCGGGGAAAAGGGTTCTGCTTTGGCATGCCCCGGCCATCTCCATGGCCGATGGCGCCGCCAAAGCCGCTCATCAGAGGGACAGCAGTCCCGTTACACCTTCAACGTGCGCTCGCTGCTGCGTCCCCACAGGGGGTTGATGATGGCGCGCGTCCCCCAGATCCCGGTGATCATGCTGGAGAGCAGACCCAGAATGAGGGTGATGGAAAAGCCCTGCAGCGGCCCGGAGCCGATGGAGTAGAGCACCACGGCGCAGATGAGGGTGGTGATGTTGGCATCGAAGATGGTGTGGAAGGCCGAGCGATAGCCAAAGTCGATGGCGTTGGCCAGTGAGCCCCCTTCTCGCAGACGGTCCTTGATCCGCTCGAAGATCAGCACATGGGTATCCACCGCCATGCCCACCGTCAGCACCAGACCGGCGATCCCCGGCAGGGTCAGCACGGCGCCCGGCAGCACCGCCAGCATGCCGACCTGCATCAACAGGTTGGCGACCAGCGCCGTGATGGCAACCCAGCCGAACTTGCGGTACCAGGCCATCATGAACAGCATCATGCCTGCCATGCCGAAGGCCAGCGCGGTGAAGCCCGCCTCGATATTCTGCATCCCCAGCGTCGGGCCAATGGATCGCTCCTCGAGGATCTTGAGGGGGGCGGTGAGGGCGCCGGCACGCAGCAGCATGGCCAGCTCTTGCGCTTCCGGCAGACTGCCAATGCCGGTGATGCGGAACTGGTTGCCAAGGGCGGTCTGGATGGTGGCGACGTTGATCACTTCGCTCTGGGCGCGCAGCTTGCCTTGAGCGTTGGTCTTGTACTCGGTGAAGACGGTCGCCATCGGTTTGCCCACATGTTGGCGGCTGAACTGGTTCATCTTGCTGCCACCCAGGGTGTCGAGCACGATATTGACCTGGGGTTGACCCATCTCGCCCATGTTGGCGCGGGCATCGACGATGTGCTCGCCGGTCAGCACCGGTTTGCGCGCCATGCCGACGGCCTGACCGCTGCGATCGGCGATATAGAAGTGGCTGTCGGCTTTGGCCTCGTAGAAGGCCAGCGAGGCGGTGGCACCGATCACCTCTTTCGCCTGCTTGGGGTTGTGAACCCCGGGCAGTTCGATACGGATACCATCCTGCCCCTGACGTACCACCGAGGCCTCGACGATGCCGAGTTCGTTGATCCGTTTTTTCAGGATCGACAGGTTCTGGGTCACGGCGTTGTTGACCAGCAGGGTGCGCTCCGCGTCGCTCAGCACCAGTTTCAGATCATTGCCGGAGCGGGTCAGCTTCCACTGATCCTGACGGGTACCGGCACTCTCCTTGATGATGGAGAGCCAGCTCTCCTGTTCGGCGACCTCCGGCAGAGTCACGGCTACGGCGCCCTGGGCGCTGCGCATGACGCTGGCGCCGCGCAGGTTCGCTTCACGAAAGCGGGTGCGCAGGGTATCCACCAGATTCTTGGTCTGGGTGTCGATGACAAAATCCACGTCTACCCCGATCAGCAGTTGGGAGCCGCCACGCAGGTCGAGCCCCAGCTTGATGGGGTCGGCGCCGAGGCGGGTGATCCAGCCCGGCGCGTTGGAGTGAAACTCCAGGGTGAGGGCGGCACTGTCGACCCCTTGCTGCTCCAGCAACTGCTTGGCGCGCTGCTGTTCGCCCTGGCTGGCAAAGACCAGTTCGACCCGCTCAGGTTGCTCGATCACCTTGACCGGCATCAGGTGTTTGTCGGCCAGCAGCATCTGTTGCTGGGTGGTCAGGCGCTGCTGTCCGTGCAGGCCGAGGGAGGGCTGCTCACCGAAAAAGGTGGGCAGGGAGTAAAAGGTAAAGGTCAACAGCATCAACAGCAGCAGTGCGTACTGCCACTTGCTCATGCGGTTGAGAATGGTGCGATTGCTCTTTCTCATGGCAAACAAGCCTCTGTCAGGAGAATGGTGCGCAGGCCGATAGCAGCAAGGCTCGGCAAGGCGCAAAAAAATGGAATGCATCGGGTGCGGATCAGGCGGCAGCCGGATCCGTCAGGATGAGGAGATGTGCAAACAGTGGATGTGCCAGCCCCTCCGGGGTCAGGCGCTCAGATAGCTCTGGTTGAAGCGGTATTGCAGATGTTGGCGCTGTAGATGACGCCGGTGGATCGCGCCGAAGTGATGGCGAAAACTCTGTTTGTGATAGAGCTCGGGGGCCAGCATCAGCCAGCCGAGCAGCAACAGCAGGATGGCCTGGGCAGACCAGCTCTGGATCAGCTCGTAGACCACGCTATCGGGCTGGTCGTCACTGCGCAGGGATTGTTCGAGACGCAGCAGGTGATTCTGATGGCTGCCGACAAACTTGATGACGCCATCATCGCTGTCGCTCAACTGATTGAACACCTGAGTCTGCTGCTGTTCACTGTGGGGATATGCGGGTAACAGCGGGCCTTCCATTCGGGTGATGGAACAAAGCAGGGTGAGGGCGATAACCAGAGTTACCAGCACCAGTTTGGCTTTGTCGATAAGGCGCAAAAAGTTAATTCCCGATAAATAGAAAGGGCAAACTACCACAGGCGGCGGCGGAGGGACAACCCTTGCCGCCTAATTAGGATGATTCCGAGGTCGCGTTGTCAGCTTCCGGTCATCTGCTCGAAGTCGCGGGCGTAGCCCTTGAGCAGGGAGTAGAGATGGGCCCGCTGGGAGATGTCCAGCGACTGGCTCATGGCGCTCAGCCAGTTGACCGTGCGCTGGCGCGACTGTTCGGTATAGCCGGTAAAGCGGCCATCCATCAGGCCATCTCCTTCGGCCAGCAGGTCAGTCAGCTCGCGGGTAAAGTCGGGACTCTGGCGCTGCTTCATCAGCCTGTCCAGCTCCTGGGTCCATGACGCCTGAAACTCGAGCCAGGGGGGCATCAGCTCGTATTGCCACTCGGCCCACTGGGCCACCAGTGGCGCCTGTGCCGGTTTCACCTCGCCAATCCAGAATTCGAGCCGCTTGTTCATCTTGTCGCGAAACTCCGCCAGCATCTGTTCTTTGGGCTCGGTGGCGAAGTCGTGCTGCCGCTCCTGTTGCCGCTTGACCCGATCGGTCATGAAGCGGGCCACCTGATCGTCGGTCAGGGTGCGCGCCAGTCTCACTGCGCGGGGAATGGTGTTTTCCAGGGTACGGGTCAGGCTCTGCTGCACCGCATCAAGGTTGGTGGAGATCTGCTCCGGGGTCATGGGGCTGGCAATGGCTTTGGCCAGCGCATCGAGATCCTTGGCGTAGCGGGGCAGCTCATGCTGGCGATGCCAGGCCATCAACCCCTTCACTTCGCGGCTGAGCAGATCCTTTTGCGAATAGGAGAGGGCGAAGTAGTCATCCAGCTGCCAGATGATGGCGGTATCGAGCCAGTAGTAGATCACCCGGGTGGAGCACCCTGTCAGCAGCAGGCCGATCAGCAGCAGACCCCAGGTTTTCGGCTTGTGCCAGCGCACCTTGTTTATCATCTGTTACTCCAGTCGTTGCCGGTTGATGGCGATCAGGGTGTCATAGTCGTGTGAATCGTCGGGTGAGGCCTGTTGCTCGGCCATCAGCAGGGCCCAGAGCAGGCCGATATAGTCGACCCAGGGTAAAAATGCCTCGCTCTGAAAATCGGGCCACTGGTGGCGCGGCAGGGCCTGCAGATAGTGCGCTTCCAGCGCGTCGCGCCGCTCGGCGGGCCACTCGTGGGTGCGCTGGATGCTGGCGAGCTCAAAGCCGGGGTGACCTGCCGCGCCATACTCCCAGTCGATGACCCAGGGTTTGCTTCCCAACAAGTTAGCCGGATTGAGATCATGGTGGCAAGGGCGCCAGCAATCATTTGGCTCGCTACTGGCGAGCAAGCCCCGCTCCAGCACGGGCAGCCAGGAGGGAATGTGGGCCAGTCGGGCGCGATAGCCTGCCGCGTGGGCTCGCACCGCCATCACCACCGCAGGTAGCGGCAAGCGATGGAGCTTGCGCAGCACCTCAGCCAGCAGGCGGGGCTGATCGGCTGCCGGTGGCGCCGCGTGCACCCAGTTGGGCTCATCGCACCATTCGAGCAGCATCAGGCCGCTGGCGGGAGCGCCATAGTGGCAGGGTAGCGCCAGCCCTTCGGCCATCGCCCCCTGATAAAGCTGCCACTCGGTGGGGCGGTCGATGCCAAGGCGCAGCGGATCGGGGTGGCCTTGACGCAAAAAGTAACTGCGCCCCGAGGGGAGGCGCAGTCGATAGTTGCAGTTGGTCAGACCTAACCCGAGTGGTTCCAGCTGCCCCTCCCGCCAGGGGGCGGGCAGTCTGGCCAGCAGCGCATCACTGCTGCCCGTCAGCGGGAGCCGGTTACCAGCCAAAGGTGGATTTCTTCGCCTGTTTGCGGATCTCTTTCTGATCGGCCCACAGCAGTTCGCCGTTTTGCAGATCCATCAGGTTCATGGTCATCTGGTAGTAGACATCCTTCACCTTGCCATTGTCCTTGACGATGCTGGCGAGGTTGCCATAGACCATGTAGCGGGCACCGGTCTGTTTGCCCAGACGCACCATGGAGGCAGGGTCTACCATGCCGCTGCTCTGCTGGTATTCGAGCTGCTGCTTGACGGCAGCCACCTTGCTCATGTCAACGAAGCGGAATTTGCCGGCCCGCAGCAACTTGGTGCGGATGGTATCGGTGATGGCTTCGGTATCGATGTGCTCGGAGGTCTTGTTGCGGATGGAGTCCATAAACATCACCGGACGACCGCCAGCGGTGATCTCGCTGGTGGCGGGGGAGGCCAGCATGGAGTCCGCCATCTTGTCGGCGATGGCCTGCAGATCGCTTGAGCCGTAATCGACGGTGACGGTTTCGGTTTCAGTGGGATCGCCATAGCTGACGGTGGTGCTGGAGCAGCCGCCCAGCAGCAACGCGCCGGTCAGGATCAGCAGGGCATGATTCATTTTCATCAGTTGGATTCCTCAATCACTTCGCGTACGTAAATCCGGTAACCCTGCGCCGCCGGGCTGGGCGCCAGGGCCGAGAGGGTGCGGGTCTGATAGCCATGCAGCTTGATGGGGGTCCAGCCGCGGCCATCGCTGGCGACCTCCTGACCGGCCTCATCATACCAATAGAACATGTATTGCAGCTTGTTATCGCCGCGCTGGGTGCTGGCGGCGGCCACATTGACCTGCAGCAGGCCATTTTGCTGGCGGCGGCTCAACTCGGTCAGGGTGACATTGACGTTTTGATGCTGCTCCAGCGTGGGAGCGCCGCCAGCCGGGCCATAGAGCGCAATGCCGGAGGTATTGGTGGCGCAGCCGCTGAGCAGTAGCGCGAGCCCGAGGGCCAACCCGTATGCTTTCATCTTGCTCTCCTTAATCGGGGTGAGTGGGGCAGCGCGTGAGCCTGCCCGTTAATCGTCTCGTTCATCTGCGTTGGCTGTGTGTTCAAAGCGGCATCACCCGGGTGGTCAGACCGGCCCCGAGGCGCTGAACCCAGACCAGAGTGGTGCGTCCCTTGTGGATGGTGAGCGGCAATTGCCGCTGCGCCGCACCGGCTCCCAGAGTTATGGTCACGTCGCCTGCCGGCACCATTCCCTGCCAGCTCGATGCCTGCGCTGGCAGCGTCAGCCAGCTGCGGGTATCGGCCCGCTCGGAGAGGGTGTTGAAGATCCCCACCAGAATATTGCCCACATCGCCCCCCTCTTTGGCGGCGGTGTGGCGCATCTGCTCCTTGGCCACCAGTCGCAGCGCCTGACGGGTCAGCATGCCGGGCAGCCGCTCCTGCAGATCTTTGGCGGCCAACGCCTCCAGTCGCACCAGCTCGCTGGTCTGTTCGACCCGTTTGCCGACCTCCACCGTCAGCGGGCCGGTGTCGCTGGCCCGATTATCGTAATAGGGGATGGCGACGGTAAAGGTACGAAAATCGCCGCTGGAAGTGGAGATGGGCAGTGGCAGGAACAGCTCGCGCCGCGCCGGGATCAAGCCATCTTCAAACAGCACCACCAGCTGGCCTTGATCCTTGGCAAGCAGCGGCGCCTTGCGGCCCACCTTTTTTTCGGTCTCGCGGATCTCGTCCGGCGAACCACGCAGCCGCGCCAGTCGCAGCAAGGCATCTTGCAGGCTGCGGTTGTCCGGCGCTATCTGGTAGCCGCGCTGATAGTCGACCCAGGCATCGTTGAGATCCCCCGCAGCTTCATAGAGCACGGCGGAAAAATAGAAGGTGTAGGCGTTCTGAAAACCGTTTTTGACCTTGCCGATCAACCGGTCGAGATCCGGTGCGTCGCGCGACATCAGCTGGCGCATCTCGCCTTCTGCCTCGGCCTCTTCGCTCTCGTCCTTCGCCTTGCGCACCTCGTCGGCTCGCCGTTTCAGGGCCTGCTCCTGCACCTGATTGGCCCGGCGTACCTCCACCAGGGCACCATCGGCATCCCCCCGTTGCAGGTAGTTGAGGGCCAGATAGTGGTGCAGCATGGTGCGTTCGTAATCGGGGGTGAGATAGGCCATCGACTGATCGTTGGTGAGCAGACTGCCCACCTGATCGAGCCCGTGGCTCAGCCGGTATTCGGCCTGATTGTCTTCCCACTGAAGGCGGCTGTCGGCGGCGGTGAACGCCTGCTTGCTGCCTGCATCCTGTCCCGCCAGCCAGGCGATGCGCCCCTCTTCAAGGCGATCGAGGACAAAGGTGTCATCCCCAAGGGTCGAGTCACGCACCTCGGGCAGCGCCTCGGCGGCATGGCCCAGCAGCAGCTGGTTGCGCAGGGGCACCATCTGATCGGAGTAGGAGACGAACATATCCTGCCAGCGGGAGGCGCAGCCCCCCAGCAACAGCAGGGCGCCGCAGAGCAACAGGGCGCTGCGGCAGGTTGAGGCGTGGCGATTCATTACAGGCTGAGCAGCGGCCCCAGCGGTTGGCCACCGACCAGATGCATGTGGATGTGGTAGACCTCCTGCCCGCCGTGGCGGTTGCAGTTCATGATGAGGCGGTAGCCATCTTCGGCGATGCCCGCCTCGGCGGCCAGCTTGCGGGCCACGGTGAACATCCGGCCAAGGGCCAGTTCATGTTCGGCTTCCACGTCGTTGACAGTGGGGATCAGGGTATTGGGGATGATCAGAACATGGGTCTTGGCCTTGGGTTGGATATCCCGGAATGCGGTGACCAGATCGTCTTGATAAAGGATGTCGGCAGGGATCTCTTTACGGATGATTTTGCTGAAAATGGTTTCTTGCGCCATGGCTAACTCACTTATATGAAACAGAAAATTGAACTAGAACCCCAAGCGGCTCCCGAAAGGGGGGCGAGCAGCACGCCAAGTGTGACACAAGCCGACATTTGACACAGCTGATGTCCCATTCCCTTCAGTTATTGTTAAAAATACCGATAGCCAGAGGGACGTCATCTGCACCGCCTGTTCAGGGTGGTCTGCAGGGTATCAAAAGGACGGGGTACTCAGGCAAGGGACTTTTGCATATACAGCGGGACAATAATGAAACAAACAATGTCGGATCTCTCCATCTTGCAGCGAGTCTACCTTGGCTTCGCGATCCTGGTGGCCGTGATGGTGGCCAGTTCACTACTCACATTTCGTAGTCAGGAGACCCTGGGGAACGCGCTGGAGCAGGTTACCCAGCAGTCGATGCCGCTGGTGATTGCCAGCAGCCAGACCCAGATCACCCTGCTCAGCGCCAACAAGTGGCTGGGGGATGTGCTCACCGAGCAGGATCCCAAACAGCTGCCGGCCGAAGTGGCCGAACTGAAACAGGCCAAGGCCGCGGTAGGCAAGAGTCTTGACGCCTTGCGCCAGCAGGTCGCCCACCACCCCGAACTGCAAGGGGAGATGAGCAGCCTCAGCCAGCAGGTCGACAGCTATCTGCAACTGACTGACACCCTGCCCGGCGAACATGAGGCGCTGCTCACCCGGCTGCACAAGGTCAATCTGGCCAAGGGGCAGTTTCAGGTCAGTCTGCCCCAGTTCAAGAAGAGTCTGGGGGACATGATGGTCACCATCGACGACAGCTTCATCAAGATGCTCTCCGAGACCCTGACCACCAAGCTCTCCGCCATCGAACTCTCCACCATGGACGCCCTCAACCAGACCATTCCGGCTCCAATCGAAGGGGCGCTCAAGCGCAACAAGATGCAGATTGAAGGGTTCAACAGCACCATCAAGGATCTGCAGAGTGAGCTCAAGAACTTCGAGAACGACATGGGCCACTATGTTCACGGCTTCGTACGTGACACTACCGCGAGCGAAGGCGTGCTCGCCCAGTATCTGGCGCTGATGAAGCAGCAGGAGCAGATGCGGGAGAAGAGCAAGCAGGCCAGCGCGCTCATCGTCGAGATCCAGAACCGGCTTGAGCGGATCACCGGCCAGAGCCAGCAGCTGATGAGCCAAAGCATTGCGCACGCCAGAGCAGTGCAGAGCCAGAGCACCCTGACTCAGGGGGCCAGCATCGTGGTCGCCATCCTGATCGCTATGCTGGTGGCCTACACCCTCGGCAAGGCGATTCGCCGTCCGCTCAGGGAGTTGCTGCGGGTACTGACCGAAGTGACCCAGGGCGACATGACCCAGCGCATCGGTTTTCAGAGCAAGAACGAATTCGGTCAGCTGGGCAGCCAGATCAACCTGCTGATCGCCCAGATGGGGGAGGTGCTGGCGCAGCTTTCGCAGGCATCGGCCCAGCTTAACGATGCCGCCCACGGCAACCGCCACACCACCGAATCGGTGCGGGCGGATTTGGAGAAACAGCGTCAGGAGACCGCCTCGGTCGCCGCCGCCATGACCCAGATGGAGGCCTCGGTGCGGGAGGTGGCGCAGGCTGCGAACCAGACTCTGGAACGGGTGCAGGATGTGGAGAAGGCCTCCGAGACCGGCCGCAAGGTGATGGCAGGCAATATCACCACCACCCATCAGCTGGCGGGCAAGCTGCAACAGACCGGCAAGGTGATTGGCGATGTGAGCGCCATGAGCAGCCAGATCGGCAATATCCTCGATGTCATTCGCGGCATCGCCGAGCAGACCAACCTGCTGGCCCTCAACGCCGCCATCGAAGCGGCGCGGGCAGGCGAGCAGGGGCGCGGATTTGCGGTAGTGGCGGATGAGGTGCGCAGTCTGGCGGGCCGCACCGCCCAGTCCACCAGCGAGATCCAGACCATGATCGAGAATCTGCAGCAGGGGGTTGCCAAGGCGGTGACCGTGATGCAAGAGTGCTCTCGCGAAATGGATAGCTGCGTGGAGCAGAGCTCTCACGCCAACAACGCCATGGAGGAGGTGCAGGGGATCGTGGTGCTGATCAGCGACATGTCGAGCCAGATCGCCTCTGCCGCCGAGCAGCAGCAGGCGACCAGCGCCGATATCGCCACCAACCTCAACCGCATCTCCGATATCTCGGATCTCAACTATCAGGGGATCGAGCGGGTGGCCGAGACCAGCCAGCAGCTGGATTCCCTCGCCGAGCAGCAGGAGAGTCTGGTCAAGCGCTTCCGCCTCAGCGCCTGATGGTCGAACGTTGAAACTATAAGGCCCCGCAGATGCGGGGCCTTGTCCATTGTGCGGCAGTGATAAGAGGATCAGGCGTAGGCAATCGCGCCCTTGCCGACCCCTTCATAGGCGACAATCTTGACGAACTTGTCGCCCACCATCTTCTTCACTTCGCGGGCGATGTAGCAGGCCAGCAGCTCGACCGTGGTGTCGGTGTCGATCATCTCCACCTCGGCGCTGGGGATGGCCAGCTGGAACAGCCCCTGCGGCGCCACATATTTGAAGCCGATGTGATGATCGCCAAGCTGGGTATTGGCGCGGGGGCTCAAGGCGAGCTCGGTCAGCGCCACCTTGTCCTCCTCGGTGCCGAGGTAGATATCGCCCCAGCGTTCGGCCCAGTTGAGCTCAAGCTCCTGATCGCGCTCACCATCGACGTGGATCTCGATGGGGGAGCGATGGCCGTGGGCGATGCGCTGGCAGTTGCCATCATGCTTTTTCAGGCCGTGGCTGTAGTGATAGAAGGCACCGTCGATGGCTTCGTGGCGCAGGGTCAGCGACAGATCCTTGATATTGCCCGGCAGCCGTTTGGCCAGCACCGCCAGCAGGTAGCGGGTCACCGACTCTTTATCAACTTGCGGGGCAGGGATAAAGGCGAAGCCCTGGGTCGGGCAGCGCAGATGGATGGAGCGCCTCGGGCGCAGCAGATCCACCGTGCTCTCGTCGCCGTCCAGGGTTTCGATGTGGATCAGCGGGCACTCGGTCGGCACCAGCAGCTTGTGGTCCACTTCTTCATCGATGATCGATTTGATCAGCTTCTTTACCCGGCCAAAGTCCAGCAGCATGCTCATTTCGTTGAGCTCACCGCTCATCTCGATATCTACCAGCCAGCTCTCGCCGACCATGCCGCGGCGTTCGCACAGGTAGCTGGAGTCGATCACGGTCAAATCTCTTACAAATAACTTCATCAGTCAGGCCTTGCTACAGAGAAAGGGCAGTTTGCGATATTATGACCCGCGATTATCGGCAAAGGAACTGGAACCCCCCATGAACAAACTGCTTATCAAAAATGCCACCCTGGTCAACGAAGGCCGCATCTATGCCTCCGATGTGTTGATCGAGGGGGAACGGATTGCCCGCATCGCCCCGGATATCGAGGCGCCCGATGCGCTGGTTATCGATGCCGCAGGTCGTCACCTGATCCCCGGAATGATCGATGATCAGGTCCACTTCCGGGAGCCGGGATTGACCCACAAGGGGACCATCGCCAGCGAATCCCGCGCCGCCGTCGCCGGTGGCACCACCAGTTTCATGGAAATGCCCAACGTCAATCCCCAGACCACCACCCTCGAAGCCCTCGAAGCCAAATACCAGATCGCCGCCAACTCCTCCGTTGCCAACTACAGCTTCTATCTCGGCGCCACCAACGACAACCTGGAAGAGATCAAACGCCTCGACCCCAAGCAGTCCTGCGGGGTCAAGGTGTTCATGGGCTCCTCGACCGGCAACATGCTGGTGGACAATCAGGAGACCCTGGCGGCCATCTTCCGCGAGAGTCCGGTGATGATCGTCACCCACTGCGAAGACACCCCGACCATCGCCAAGGCGGAAGAGGCGGCGCGGGCCAAGTGGGGCGAGAATGTGCCGATGAGCGAGCACGGCCGCATTCGCAGTGACGAGGCGTGCTACAAATCCTCCAGCATGGCGGTGGCGCTGGCCAAACAGTACGGCGCCAAGCTGCACGTGCTGCACCTGACCTCGGCCAAGGAGCTGTCGCTCTTTACCGCCACTCCGGATCTGCGCGAGCTGAAGGACAAGAACATCACCGCAGAGGTGTGTGTGCACCATCTGTTCTTCAACGAGGCCGATTACGACACCCTGGGTAGCCAGATCAAGTGCAACCCAGCGGTGAAGAGCGCGGCCGATCAGCACGCCCTGCTCGATGCGGTGCGCAACGATGTGCTCGATATCATCGCCACCGACCACGCCCCCCACACCTGGGAAGAGAAGCAGAACAGCTACTTCAAGGCGCCGTCCGGCGTGCCGCTGGTACAACACTCCCTGCAGGCGCTGCTGGAGCTCTACCACAACGGCGTGTTCACCCTGGAGACCATCGTCAAGAAGACCTCCCACGCGGTGGCCGAGCGTTTTCAGGTGGAAGATCGCGGTTACATCCGCGAAGGTTACTTCGCCGATCTGGTGCTGCTGGATCTGGGCAAACCCTATGTGGTCAACGATGACAACCTTCTCTACCACTGCGGCTGGTCGCCCTTCAACGGCTACCGCTTCCACAGCACGGTGGAGATGACGCTGGTGAACGGCCAGATCGCCTGGCAGAACGGTCAGGTCAGCGACGGTATTTTGGGCAAGCGGCTGACCTTTAACCGCTGATTGTTCGCAAAGCAGGCGAACGCACCGTGGTCGGGGAATTGGCCGTGTTTCCCTGTTGACAGGGCGGGGTCATCTCCATAAACTCTGCCCCCGTCAGCCGAGCTGACTCCGTCGGTGTGTAGCGCAGCCAGGTAGCGCATCTGCATGGGGTGTAGAGGGTCGGAGGTTCGAATCCTCTCACACCGACCAAATTCCCCGGTAAAGGCCTTGTCAAACGACAAGGCCTTTTCTTTTGCGCGCAATTCGGCGCCGGTGTGTGGCCCGGACAGGCGGGCAGAGGCAGCTGCGAACAGAGACGGGTAGAAGAGGCGGCTAGAAGCAGCGGAGAGCGGAGATGGCCACTGTGATTGTGTCGCCACCGGGGTTTGTGCTGTAGTAACGGCTCAGTTGCTCACCCCCCCCAGCCGAGGTCCTCTGTGTTTGCATCTCTGTTCAAACCGGTTTGTCTGCTGATGTTCACCTTGCTGCTTGCGGGCTGCGCCACCCCTTACCAGAGTGAAAAGTCGTTCTGGAATGGCCAGACCGGTTTCTCCCAGACCCGGCTTGGCCCGGACAAATGGCAGCTGGAGTTTGTCGGCAACGATCTGGTGGACAGGGAGACCGCCCGCAAATATGTGCTCAAGCGGGCAGGGGAGCTGGCGCTCGCAGAAGGCTATAGCTGGCTCGGCGTCGATGAGCTGACCATTACCCGTGATGCCGTCAGGGTGACGCCATCGCGGCCGATCTTCGGCTTTGACGAGGATGAACCGGATCTCTTTATGGCCCAGATGCAGGTGCAGCACCGCATCTCGGCGCTGCTCACTTTTCGCCTGTTGCCACGGGCAATCGATGAGCGAACCCTCAACGCGAAATATCTCGCCACAATTAAAACAAACAGCGATTAATATTGGTGGCTTGCAAGATCCATATCACATACACCTAATGGCAGCATAAAATTCTGGAACAACCCTCTAGATTTACCCCCTGCTTTTAGGCATTCTCCCAGCATACCAGCCGCCAGGAATCAACGGCTCGGATCACAAAAACGGACTGTAGTGGCTCCCATGCCACCGTTAACGGCTTGCACCAATCAAAACCGGGACTCCCCCATGAAAATGAATAAACTGACGGTCGCCATCCTCATCTCCATGATGTTTGGCATCCTCACCGGCCAGGGCTATCGCATGTTTGCCGCAGATCAGGCTGCGGATTTCGCCAATAACATCACTATCCTGACCGATATCTTCCTGCGACTGATCAAGATGATCATCGCACCGCTGGTCTTCACCACTCTGGTGGTCGGCATCGCCAAGATGGGCGACACCCGCACTGTCGGCCGCATCGGCGCCAAAACCCTCGGCTGGTTCATGCTGGCCTCCCTGATGTCACTGAGCCTGGGTCTGGTGATGGTGACCCTGATGCAGCCGGGCGTGGGTCTTTCACTCTCCCTGCCCAATGACACCGCCAGTTCCGGTATTGCTGCCGGTGCCATTACCCTGAAAGATTTTGTGACCCACGCCATCCCCAAAAGCGTGGTCGAGGCGATGGCCACCAACGAGATCCTGCAGATCGTGGTGTTCTCCCTCTTCTTCGGTCTGGCTGCTGCCGCGCTGGGCGATCTGGCCAAGCCGGTGGTGGTGCTGATGGCCAGCGCTGCCGAGATCATGCTGAAAGTGACCGGTTACGTGATGAACTTTGCGCCGTTCGCGGTATTTGGTGCCATCGCCGCCATGGTCGCCAAAGAGGGGCTGGGTATTCTGGTTACTTACGGCAGCTTTATGGCTCAGTTCTACATCGCGCTGGCCTGCCTCTGGTTGCTGCTGATCGCCATGGGTAGCGTCTTCCTGCGTGGTCGCGTCATCAAATTGCTGGCGCTTATCCGCGAACCTATCCTGCTGGCCTTCTCTACCGCCAGCTCTGAAGCCGCCTATCCCAAGACCCTGGATCGTCTGGAGAAGTTCGGCTGTGACAAGCGCATCGCCAGTTTCGTGCTGCCGATGGGTTACTCCTTCAACCTCGATGGCTCCATGATGTATTGCACCTTCGCGGTGATGTTCATCGCCCAGGCTTATGGCATCGAGCTCTCCATGGCCCAGCAGATCACCATGCTGCTGCTGCTGATGGTCACCTCCAAGGGGATGGCCGGGGTGCCGCGCGCCTCTCTGGTGGTGATTGCCGCCACCCTGAACCAGTTCCATATTCCGGAAGCGGGCATCCTGTTGCTGCTGGGTATCGACCACTTCCTCGACATGGGCCGCTCTGCCACCAACGTGCTGGGTAACGCCATCGCCGCCAGCGTGGTGGCCAAGACCGAAGACAGTCTGGGCGAGACCGATGAACTGGGCGAGCGTGAGCCCGCCAAGGCGTAACAACGGTTTAAGCCGCCCGCAGGGTTGGCAGGTTGAACGAAAAATCCCCGTCATGACCATGACGGGGATTTTTTATATGGCGGGTTTCAGAAGCCCGAGCCCGGTTGCTGCAAAAATGCCGCCTCTTCCGGCGTGCTGGTGCGACCCAGTATGTCGTTGCGGTGGGGGAAGCGGCCAAAGCGTTCGATGATCACCTGATGGCGGCGGGCAAAGTCGGCAAATCCGGCGAAGGTCGCTTGCGCCGGTGTGCTGGCCTGTTTCGCTGCCAGCGCCTCGAACAGGGCCACGCTTCTGGCCTGCTGTTCGCGGGATTCTGCGTGCTCCAGCGGCAGATAGAAGAAGACCCGCGCCAGTGGCGAGAGGGATTGGTCAGCCCCGATGGACAATCCTTTCAGGCAGAGATCCCGTGCCAGCGGATCCTGGGCAAAGGCCGCAGGCGTGCCGCGATGGATATTGCGCGGCAGCTGGTCAAGCAGCAGGATCAGCGCCAGCCGACCGCTGGGGGCATCGGCCCAGTGGGCGAGGCTGCCTTCGGCCGCGGCCCGTGCCAGCTCGCCGAAGAGGCTGGCCAGCAGGGTATCCGTTTCGCTGCTTTTTCCCCACCAGAGGGGGGCTTGCCGGGTGGCCCGTAGGGCGTCATCGGCCTCGTCGCCAAACCAGAGATCGAGCAGAGGTTGCCAGGGTTGCATGGGAACTCCTTGAGGTGATTCAGAGGGAACCAAGATCAAATGGCTCAGGGGTGCTGCCGAAACGGCGGCTTCTCGTTACACTGTGCCATCTTTTGCCCGAAAGACGTAACCCCGGAGCGATGAAGCGGGTGTGCTTATCCTGTCGCTCTCTCTGAGGGGGTTTGCATCACTGATATAAGGAATCACCGATATGGCCGGAACCAGTTTGTTGGCCCTGCTCGATGACGTGGCACTGATGACCAAGGTCGTGGTGAACAAGCGCGAGACATTTTTCGGGAAGACGTTTCTCACTGATACAAGGGATCTTTGATATGGCTGGAACCAGTTTGTTGGCCCTGCTCGACGATATTGCCAGCGTGCTCGATGACGTGGCACTGATGACCAAGATGGCGGCGAAGAAGACCGCCGGGGTGCTGGGGGACGATCTTGCCCTCAACGCGGAGCAGGTCTCCGGGGTGCGCGCCGAGCGGGAGCTGCCGGTGGTGTGGGCGGTGGCCAAGGGCTCATTTCGCAACAAGCTGATCCTGGTGCCCGCCGCCATCGCCATCAGTGCGCTGGTGCCTTGGCTGATCACGCCGCTCTTGATGCTGGGGGGCGCTTACCTCTGCTTTGAAGGTGCCGAGAAGCTGGCGCACAAGTTTCTGCCCCATGAGGCGAGCGAGGGAGAGACTCACGCCACCCCCATTCCCGATGATTTGGCCGCCTTCGAGCAGCAGAAGGTGAAAGGGGCGATCCGCACCGATTTTATTCTTTCTGCCGAGATCATCGTCATCGCCCTTGGCACGGTACAGGGGGCGAGCCTCGCGCTGCAGCTCTCGGTGGTAGCGGGCATCGCCGTGCTGATGACGGTGGGTGTATACGGGCTGGTGGGGCTGATCGTCAAGCTCGACGATATCGGCCTGCACCTGCTGCAAAAGCCCGATGGCAGCGCCCTGCGCCGTGCGGTGGGGCAGGGGCTGCTGGTGACGGCGCCGCGTCTGATGCACCTGTTGGCACTGGTCGGCACCATCGCCATGTTTATGGTGGGCGGCGGCATTCTGGTGCACGGCTGGCCCTTTGCCCATCACTTGATCGAAGGGGCAGCCGCTGTCGTTGCCACCTTGCCGACCGTGGGGGCCGTACTGGCGGCGGTGACGCCGACCCTGCTCAACGCCGTGGCCGGAGTGGTGGCGGGTCTGCTGCTGGTTGCGGTGATGACGCTGGTGAGCCGTCTTGCCCCGGCCAAGGGATAAGTGAACTTGCGGGCTATTTTCTCTTTTTTTCCTCTCTTCATTTTTTTGCCTTCGGGCTTTTTCTGCCTTCGGGAGACCGAGCCTCGGGCTTGGTGCCCGCAGGTCTGTTGCGCCTCCCGATGAAGGCCTTTGCGAGAAGCTATGTATCAACAACAGTGGAATAACGACCATATCTACCCGGGCCTCGACAGCCCCGAGCTGGAAGCGGACATGCGCGCCGCCCGCCACGCGCTGGAAGAGCTGGCCAGCTATATGGCGGGTCTGGACGGGGTGCGCGGCGATGACGCTGCGCTGCAGGATTTTTTGCGGGAAGTGCGGCTGCGCGCCCGTGATATTCGCCATATCGGCTGGAACGTCGCCATTCTGGCGGCGTGTCGCGGCAGTCAGGATGCGCGGGATCCGCAGGCCAAACAGTTGGCGTCCCGTGCCCGTGCCCTCAACGCCGATCTGTTCAAGACCCTGGCGCCAGTGGACGATCTGATGCTGGCGCTGCCGGAAGAGGAATTCGCCGCGCTGATGAGGGATCCGCTGCTTGGCGAGGAGGCGTACCGCTTGTGCCATGAGCGTCGCTTGCAGGATCAGCGCCTGCCGGTGGAAGCGGAGCAGCTGGTGATCGGCCTTGGCACCGATGGCTTGCACGGCTGGGGCAACCTCTACAACGATCTGGTGGGCAAGATCCGCTTAACCCTTGATGGCCGCGAGATGGGGCTGGCCGAGGCGAGCAATCTGCTCTCCAGCCCGGTGCGGGCCCTGCGTCTGGAAGCCTTTGATGCCATCAGCGCCGGTTGGGAAGGGGAGCAGGAGACGGTTGCCGCCATCCTCAATGCCCTCAACGGCTGGCGGCTGGAGCTGGCCCGTCAGCGTGGCAAAACCCGTGTGCTCGATGCGCTGGATCTCTCCTGCCATCAGAGTCATATCGAACGCGCCACCCTTGATGCTCTGATGAGTGAAACCTGGCGGGCCCGTGGGCTGGGCCAGCGTGCTCTGGGGCTGATGGCTGCGCGGCTCGGACTTGACGAGCTGGGGCCGGAGGATCTGTTTGCGCCGCCCCCTGCTGCCAGCAGCCGCGAGATCCCGTTTGAGGAAGCGATCGAGTTGATTGCCGATGCCTTTAGCCGTTTCGATCCCGAGATGGGGGCGTTTGCCCGCATGATGGCCGAGCAGGGGTGGATTGATGCGGCACCTACGCCAAATCGCCGCACCGGTGCCTACTGCACCAAGTTTGCCGCGCCGGTGGAGCCGCGGGTCTTCGTCACCTATGCCGGTACCATGGATAACGTCATCACCCTGGCGCACGAGCTGGGCCACGCCTGGCACAACTGGGTCATTCGCGATCTGCCGATGAGCCAGCGCAGCTACCCCATGACGCTGGCGGAGACCGCCTCCATCTTTGCCGAAACCCTGGTGCGCAGCGCTCTGTTCGAGCAGGCGCAAAGCCCGGAAGATCAGCTTGCCATCGCCTGGGCGGAGGCCGATGGCGCGGCTACCTTCCTGGTCAATATCCCGGCTCGCTTCGATTTCGAGCAGGCCTTGGTGGCCGAGCGGGCGCAGGGCTATGTGCCGGCAGAGCGGCTCAAGGCGCTGACCGACGAGGCGTGGGGACGCTGGTATGAGGGGAGCCTGACCCGCTATCACCCCATGTTCTGGGCGGCCAAGGCGCACTTCTCCATCGCGGGGCTGGGTTTTTACAACTACCCCTATCTGTTTGGTTATCTGTTCAGCCTCGGGGTCTATCAGCTGTTGATGAGCCGCAAGGCGGCGGGGGAAGAGGGTGTTGCCGAGGCGTATCGCGCCTTGCTGCGCGATACCGGCCGGATGAGTGCCGAAGATCTGGTGGCGAAACATCTGGGGCAGGATATCTGTGAGGCCGCCTTCTGGCAGGGGAGTTTGGCACAGGTAGCGCAGGCGGTAGAACGCTTCGAACAGCTGCCAGCCTGATTGGTTGAGTGGCGATGTGAACAACAGGCCCCGGACAGTCTCGCTGTCCGGGGCCTGTTTGTTATGCCTGCTCCTGCTCCGGTTTGATGGGACCAACGAACAGAGGACGGGTCTGGTGACTCAGATCAGGCTGATAGCCGTTGAAGAAGAGGTTGAGTGCCACCGAGCTGATGGTGGCCAGCAGGATGCCGCTATGAAACAGCGGTTGTGCGGCCGCCGGGAAGTGCTGGAAGAAATTCCCTGAAACGGTGGGGATCATGCCGACCCCGAGGCTGATGGCGACGATGTAAAGGTTGTGGCGGTTGGTGTTGTAATCGGCGCGCGCCAGAATGCGAATGCCGGTCGCCAGCACCATGCCGAACATCACTATGCCTGCACCGCCCAATACGAAGGGCGGGATGGAGGCGACCAGCACCGACATCTTGGGGATGAGGCCAAAGGCGAGCAGGATCCCCCCCGACATCACGCAGACCCAGCGACTCGATACTCCGGTCACGCTCACCAGCCCGATATTCTGGGAAAACGAGGTGTGGGGGAAGCTGTTGAAGACCCCGCCGACGATGGTGCCGATGGCATCGACCCGAAGCCCGCGTACTATGTCGCCGCGACTGGCCGGATGGCCAACGATGTCGCCAAGCGCCAGAAACATCCCCATCGACTCGATAAAGGTGATGAGCATGATCACCGTCAGGGTGGCGATGGAGATGGGGTCGAAGGTGGGCCAGCCGAACGCGAACGGCACTATGGGGGCAAACCAGGCCGCATTGCCGAGGCCGTCTAGGCTCACTTCACCCATGGCGATGGCCACCACGAAACCGAAGATGATCCCGAGCAGCACCGAGATATTGCTGAAAAAGCCCTTGGTGAAGCGGGTCACCAGCAAGATGAAGGCGAGCACCACAAAGCTGGTGCCGATATAGCGCAGGCTGCCATATTCCGGATTGCCCTTGCCCCCCGCCATCCAGTCGATCCCCACCTGCATGATGCTGATCCCGATGGAGGTGATGACCACCCCGGTCACCACCGTGGGGAAGAGCGGCATCAACCGGCCGATCAGCGGCACCAACAGGGTCGAGATGATACCGGCGGCGATGGTGGCGCCGAAGATACCGGTCAGCCCCAGATCCGGATTGCCGCCGATGGCCAGCATCGGCATCACGGCGGCAAAGGTGACCGACATGATGACCGGCAGCCGGATCCCGGCAAAGCGGCCAATCCCGACACATTGCAGCAGGGTGACGATGCCGCAGCAGAAGAGATCCGAACTGATGAGGTAGGAGATTTGATCCTTGGGCAGCCCCAGACTGCCGCCGATCACCAGTGGCACCGCCACGGCACCGGCATACATCACCAGCACATGTTGCAGGCCGAGGGTAAAGAGCTGGCCCATGGGGAGCATGCGCTCCACTTCATCCACCGGGCGCTTGCGCGTACCCGGACGAGGGGAGGGGGGGTTGGTCTCGTTCATGAACAGATCACTCCTTGAAGCCCGCGCAACCGCTACAGGCAAGATAGTGAAAGCCGTGGCTTTCCCGGTCATTGATCTCGTGTATTGACTGACGTGCCAGATCCCTTTGCAGTGGTGAGAGGGATCCGGTGCAGCACGGGTTAGTGCACAAAACATGCACAACGCCGGTCATGAGCGAAAACGTTTGGCGCTAACGCCTTGTTTTTGTGGGATGAGTCACATCCCGGCCAGATAAGTGGCCAAGGTGGCGCTGCATCGAGCGGGAGGGGGATCTCACATTGGTAATGTTTTTATCATTATCGGGAGGCCACTCTCACTTTGATAGCCAATCGCTGGCCCCTAGGTGAGCAACGCCGTCGTGACGGGCCATGATCAGGTCTATGGGCGTGATCCAAAGCAAGAAAGTTGGATGTTTTGGTGGCGCGCGGGGCCGCCGCTGGGGTAGTTTCGATAAAACCGACACAGTTCCTGAGGTCTTATCCATGATCATCTATCTGCATGGCTTTGATGCCACCAGCCCCGGCAATCACGAGAAAGTGCTGCAGTTGCAGTTTATTGATGATGATGTGCGTTTCGTGCACTACAGCACGGTTCACCCCCGTCATGATATGAGCCACCTGCTCAAGGAAGTGAAGAAGCAGCTCGATATGAGTACCGATCCCAAACCGTTGATCTGCGGCGTGGGTCTTGGTGCTTACTGGAGCGAGCGGATCGGTTTTCTGTGCGGTATTCGCCAGGTGCTCTTCAACCCCAACCTCCATCCGGAAGAGAACATGCAGGGCAAGATCGACCGGCCGGAGGAATATGACGATATCGGTACCAAGTGTGTAACTGAATTTCGTAAGAAAAATTCAGGAAACTGTCTGTGCATCCTTTCCGTTCAGGATGAAGTGCGCGATAATCGGGACACTGAACGTGAATTGAAGAACTATTACGACATCGTGTGGGATGAGCGCGAGACCCATAAGTTCAAAAATATCTCGCATCATCTGCAGCGGATGAAGGCCTTCAAAGAAGCCTGATCCATCACGTCGACCGATTTCGTTTTAGGGAGCCAATGGCTCCCTTTCGTTTTGAGGAACCGAGGAAAATCATCATGATGAATATTGTCGTTGTAGGCGGCGGCGCCGGTGGCCTGGAGCTGGCCACCAGTCTGGGTCGCAAGCTTGGCAAAAAGAACAAGGCCAAGATCACCCTGGTTGACCGTAACCGCACCCACCTGTGGAAGCCGTTGCTGCACGAAGTGGCCACCGGCTCCATGGATGCGGGCATCGATGCCCTGAGCTACCAGTCCCATGCCAAGAACCACGGCTTCGACTTCCAGCTCGGCACCCTGACCGACATCCAGCGCGACGAGAAGCGCATCGTGCTGGCCCCGATCCACGACGACAATGGCGACATCGTGGTCAACGAGCGCGCCGTGCCTTACGACGTCCTGGTGATGGCCATCGGTTCTGTCTCCAACGACTTCAACACCAAGGGGATCAAGGATCACTGCATCTTCCTCGATAGCCCCTCCCAGGCGCACCGTTTCCATAACAGCATGATGAACCGCTTCCTGCAGTTCGCGACTGAATATAAGCCGGGCGACAAGGTGAAGATTGCCATCGTCGGCGGCGGCGCCACCGGCGTCGAGCTCTCTGCCGAGCTCTACAACGCGGTCGAGCAGCTCTACGCCTACGGCTTCAAGAACCTCACCACCGACAGCCTGAAGGTGACGCTGGTGGAAGCGGGCCCGCGCATTCTGCCGGCCCTGCCGGAGCGCATCAGCGGCGCCGCCCATCAGGAGCTGGTCAAGCTGGGTGTGGACGTGCGTACCGCCACCATGATCACCGAAGCGACGGCCGAAGGTCTTCACACCAAGGATGGCGAGCTGATTGAAGCGGACCTGATGGTGTGGGCGGCCGGTATCAAGGCGCCGGACTTCATGAAGGACATCGCCGGTCTCGAGACCAACCGCATCAACCAGCTGGTGGTGAAAGAGACCCTGCAGACCACCCGTGACGAGAACATCTTCGTTATCGGTGACTGCGCGGCCTGCCCGCAGCCGGATGGCAAGTTTGTGCCGCCGCGCGCCCAGTCTGCCCACCAGATGGCCAGCCAGGCGTTCAAGAACATTCTGGCCAAGCTGAACGGTGGCGAGCTGAAGCCCTACCTCTACCACGACCACGGTTCGCTGGTGTCCCTCAGTCGCTTCTCCACCGTGGGCAGCCTGATGGGCAACCTGATGCGCGGCTCCATGATGGTGGAAGGCTACATCGCCCGTCTGGTGTACATCTCCCTCTACCGGATGCACCAGATCGCCCTGCACGGCTACGTCAAGACTGGCCTCATCATGCTGGTGGGTCGCATCAACCGGGTACTGCGCCCGACCCTGAAGCTGCACTAAGCCAGTAACTGGCACAATTCGGAAGATCAAAAGGAGAGGCGATGGCCTCTCCTTTTTTATGGACGCAAATCAGGGAAGAGAGAGTTACTGGCCCAGATAGGTGCGGTCGAAGAAGGTATTGACCCAGTGGGGGCGGTAGATGGCCAGCACCGTCATCGCCATGCCGTTGAGCAGCGCCTCGGGGAACAGCAGCAGCGGCCAGATGGAGAGGTAATCCGCCGTGATGGTGTGCCAGGGGTAGCTGTCGCTCAGTCCCATCAGCAACGCGCTGGCTACCACCTTGACCGAGATGGTGAGGGCGCCGCCGAGAAACGCCGCCACGAAGATATAGACAAAGAGGTGGCGCGGCAGCCAGGCCCAGCTGGCCAGAAACAGCAGCCAGCTGGTGGCTACCGGCAGGGCGATGCCCACCAGTGCCTGCCAGCCAAAATCGGCCAGGTTGGTGACACCGAAGTAGCCGAGCACCAGCAGGGTCAGACAGGGGGCAAGCAGCGCCAGCCGCCAGCCCAGCAGCAGGGTGAGGGAGGTGAGCCCGAGAAAATGGACCTCCAGCCCCTCATGCAGACCGGCCCTTAGATACCAGAGCGGCACCAGCGCGATGGCACTGCCCAGCAACAGGTGCTGATAGAGAGGGTTGTCATGGAGGGTTTGCCACAGGGAGCGGCGCAGGCTAAAGGCCAGCAGTACCAGCCAGATCAGGAGGGCGGCGAGTTGTCCTTCACTCATCTTGTCGTCCATTCATGCAGTAGAGTCCGGGCAGCCTTCCCGACTGCCCCATAGCAGAGCAGGCTGACGAGTCAGCCTGCTTTTACCATCAATATTTGACGTTGTCGTGGTACTTGCCAAGGATGCCCTTGACCCGTTCCATGGTCTCCTTGCTGGGAGGCTTGATCCCGCTCAGCTCGTACGGGTCGCCCAGCACATCCCACTTGTGTTTGCCCAGCTCGTGGTAGGGGAGCAGCTCCACCTTCTCCACGCTCTCGCCCAGCTCGGCGATGAACTGGCCCAGCCCTTCGGCGCTCTCGTCGTCGTCGCTCCAGGTCGGTACCACCACGTAGCGGATCCACATGGTCTTGCCTTTGGCCGCCAGATAGCGGGCAAACTCCAGGGTGTATCTGTTGCTGACGTGGGTCAGCGGAATGTGTTTCTCGTCATTGATCTGTTTGATGTCGAGCAGCACCAGATCGGTCTGGTCGAGCAGCTTGTCCACCTGTTCGTCGAGATGACGGACGAAGCCGTTGGTGTCGAGACAGGTGTGGATCCCTTTCTCTTTGCAAGCGGTAAACAGCTCGGTAATGAAAGCCGGTTGCAGCATGGCTTCACCGCCGGACGCTGTCACGCCACCGCCGGAGGCATTCATGAAGTGGCGATAGCTGGTGATGTCACTCATCAACTCCGGTACGGTCACTTCGCGGCCACCTTCGGTATCCCAGGTATCGCGGTTATGGCAGTACTTGCAGCGCATCAGGCAGCCTTGCATGAATACGATAAAGCGTATCCCCGGACCATCGACAGTGCCGCAGGTTTCGACGGAATGGATCCGGCCAATGGTGCCGTGAGATCCGGCTGGCTGGCTGATTTCAACGGCAGGGATCCGATTAATGACAGACATAAACAACTCCAACGATTCGAGCAGGCCGTGATTTTATTACATAAACCCCTATTGATCCTACACCTTTAGTCCGGCGTCCGGCTGCCAAGCAGCTGCTCCAGCGCCTTGACGGTGAGCGGCCGACTGGTGAGAAACCCTTGATAATGCTGGCATCCCAACGCTTTGAGGATGGCAAGTTGCGCCTCCTCTTCCACTCCTTCGGCGGTGACGGTAAAGCGGAAGACCTGGGCCAGGTCGAGTATCGCCTTGACGATGGCCCTGTCCTGTTCGCTGTGCACCAGGGTCTGAATGAAGCTTCTGTCGAGCTTCACCTCATCGGCGGGCAGATCCCGTAGATAGGCCAGCGACGAGTAGCCGGTGCCGAAGTCGTCGATGGAGATGAGGATGCCCAGCTCCTTGAGCTGGCGCATTCTGGCGATGCTCTCGCGCCGATTCTCCAGCACTACCGATTCGGTCACCTCCAGCAGCAGGCGGGAGGGGGGCACGCCGGTGTCGCGCAGAATGTACTCCACCTGCTGTACGAAGCCCTGGGTGTGGAACTGGCGGGCGCTGACGTTGACCGACAGGTGGGGGATCTGCAGGCCGCGGTTGAGCCAGAAGCTGTATTGGGCGCAGGCGGTCTTCATCACCCAGTAGCCGATCTCGAGGATCAGGCTGGTCTCTTCGGCGATGGGGATAAACTCCCCGGGTGGCACCATGGTGCCATCGCTACGCTGCCAGCGCAGCAGCGCCTCGATGCCCGACAGCGAGCCATTGTCGACCCGATATTGCGGTTGATAGTGCAGTTGCAGCTCGTGATGACGCAGGGCATCGCGCAGCTCATTGGTGAGGGTCAGCCGGTTCTTCTCGTGCCGGGCCATCGCCTCGGTGAAGAAGACGTAGTGGCCCTGACCGGCCCGCTTGGCCATGTGGGTCGCGGTGTCGGCCTGTTGCATCAGGACCAGATGATCGGTCTCGTTGCCGGAGAAGAGGCTGATCCCCACCGAGGCGCTGCAGTGCAGCTTGTGATCACCGATGTCGAACGGGGTGCGAAACAGCCCCATCAGCTCGCGGGCGAAGTGCTCCGCCAGAATTTTGGCGGTGACCTCACCCTGCCCAAGCTGGGTAAAGAGCAGGGCAAACTCATCCCCCGAGATGCGCGCCTGCACCAGATTGTCCTGGGGCAGCTCCCTGAAACGCTGCACCACGGCCTGCAGCAGCAGATCGCCGCAGGCGTGACCGAGGGAGTCGTTGATCGACTTGAAGTTGTCGAGATCCACCAGTAGCAGGGCGCCCCACTGGCCGTTGGAGGCGCTCAGGGTCTGCTGCAAAATCTGGTTGAGACTGCGCCGGTTGTGCAGGCCGCAGAGATCGTCGTAGTAGGCGAGCTGCTCGATGTGTTTGGCCGCCTCTTTTTCCTGGGTGATGTCGTAGAAGCTGCAGATAAAGTGGCTGAGCTCCCCCCGCTCATCCTTGACCCCGTTCACCATCAAGCGCACCGGAAAGAGGTGGCCATCCTTGTGCAGGCAGCGCTCTTCCCCGAGCCAGAACTCCTGCTCGTTGACGGTGCGGCTGACATCCTCCTTGAGATGATCCCCGTAGTAGGTGGGGCGCAGCTTGCGAATGGAGTGACCGATCACCTCTACCTCGCCAAACCCGGTGATCCGGCTGAAGGAGTGGTTGACCTTGAGGATGATGCCGCTGTGATCCATCACGATCAGCCCATCGTGGGTATTGAAGGCCACTTCGGCCAGCCGCAAGGCGTCGTCGGCGGCGAGGCGCTTGAGCTCGATCGCCGCCCGCTCGTGCTGGCTGCTCAACAGATCTAGCAGGGGCTCGGGCTCCGCAAGGGGGGTATCGAGCAGCAGGGTGATCTGGCCAATGGGGCCGCCGCTCTGGCCATGGAGCGGAATGCCGATATAGGTGCTGGCATTGAGGGCCAGCAGCCGGGTCGCCTTGGGATAGCGCACGGGCAGATCTTCCACATAGATGGCCTGACCATGCTGGAACAGCTCCTGAGCGGGGCCGGGGTCGAGCTGGATGGGCTTGAGGGTGGAGAAGATCTCCTCGTTGATGACGCAGCGGGGGATGATCCAGAGATCCTGTCCGCGGGGCTGGAACTCGCCGATCCAGCCCACCCGGGCGCCGCTGGCGCGCATGGCCCAGCTCACCAGCGTCTTGCAGTAATCGATGCCGGTCTGCTGGTGCAGCTCGGGCGGGAGGGCCAGTTCGGCACGGCACTCTTCCGGTTGTGGCTGCCAGTGGCCGAGCAGCTGGGCGCTGCTGCGCACCAGCTGCAACATCTCTTCGCTGAGCGGAGTGGGATCGAGATACTCCAGACTCAGCACTCCGAACAGCTTGTCCTGCTCCAGCAGGGCGCCATCGAGGCGCGAGCGCACACCGGCACTGGTCAGATAGAGGTGATTGCTCAGCATTGGCTGGTGGGCCGCCTCCGAGAAGCTCAACGACTTGCGGGTACGCAGGGCGCGGATATAGCGGCTGTCACCACGAATGGGGTAGAGCGCCTCGACCCCCAGGGTGAACACCGGGGTGAGCTGCTCGCTGCCGAGATCGCCGTTGGCCTGATAGTGCCAGAGGATGAGCCGATCGGCCCCCAGACTCTCTTTAAGGGCCTCGAGCAGGGGCGCATACTGTTGCTGGCTCGCCATCTGGCTGAGGCGCGGCAGTTGCAATGCCAGATCGGCGATGGGCTCCTGACGAAGGGCCTGCAGACAGATGAGCCAGAAGCCATCCTGCTCGTGGGCGAGGGCGATATGCCACAACTGGTTGGCAAAGCGCACGGTGATCTTGCCGCCATGGCCGTTGGCCAGCAGTTGCTCGATGGGCTGGCGCAGGGCATCGGGCAACTGGGCAGGCCAGGGGGCGCGCGGCTCGTCGAGCCAGTAGAGCGGGGTTTGCATCACGTCGGTCAGGGCGACCAGCCGTTGACTGCGCAGATCCAGACGGAAAAAGAGCGGCGTCTGGAGGGCAGGAGGAAGATGACTGAGTGCGGTAGACGACATGAACAAACAACATCCTGTTAAGCAACCGTCGGGGTTGCAAGAATACTGCAAAATGGTGTGAAACAAAATTTCATTGAATTCTAAATTAGAAAAGTCTAATTTATTGCCCATTATCATGTTTGAGGAGTCTTGCAGATGAAACGGATCCTGATTATCGGTGGTGTCGCGGGGGGCGCATCGGCAGCGGCTCGCGCTCGTCGTTTGAGTGAAGAGGCTGAGATCGTGATGTTCGAGCGGGGCGAGTTTGTCAGCTTCGCCAACTGCGGTTTGCCCTACCACATCGGGGGCGATATCCCCGACCGGGATGCCTTGCTGCTGCAGACTCCCCAGAGTTTCAAGCGCCGTTTCAACGTCGATGTGCGGGTCTTCCACGATGTGATCGAGATCGACAAGGCGGGCAAAACCCTGCTGGTGCGCAACCTGCAAACCGGTGAAGAGCAGCGCGAGCATTACGATGTGCTGCTGCTGAGCCCGGGGGCGGCGCCGATCCGTCCTCCCTTCCCCGGTATCGACAGCCCCCATGTCTATACCCTGCGCAACATCCCGGACATGGATCGCATTCTGGCGGCTCTACACCACGATCAGCCGCGCCACGTCACCGTGGTGGGCGGCGGCTTTATCGGGCTGGAGATGATGGAGGCACTGCACCAGCGCAAGCTGGATGTCACTCTGCTGGAGCTGGCCGATCAGGTGATGGCGCCGGTGGACAAGGAGATGGCCAACATGCTCCATGCCCGCATCCGGGAAGAGGGGATCGACCTGCGCCTGCGCACCGGCCTCACCGCCATCGAGAGTCTGGATCTGCCTGCCGAGAAGACTTCCGCTGTGCCGACCGCCAACAGCGGTGGCCTGCGCCTGACCCTCAATGACGGCTCTCACCTCGACACCGGCCTGCTGATCCTCGCCATCGGCGTCAAACCGGAAACCCTGCTCGCCGCCAAGGCGGGGCTGGAGCTGGGCCCGCGTGGCGGCATTAAGGTAGATGCCGGGATGCGTACCTCGGATCCCTTTATCTATGCGGTGGGGGATGCGGTCGAAGAGATTGACTTCGTCACCGGCGAAGCTGTGCTGATCCCGCTGGCGGGCCCGGCCAACCGGCAGGGGCGCATCGCCGCCGACAACATGCTGGGCCGCAGCGAAACCTACAAAAAGACCCAGGGCACCGCCATCTGCAAGTTGTTCGATCTGGCGGTGGCCAGCACCGGGCTCAACGAGAAGCGACTGGTGCAGCTGGGGCTGCCGTTCGAGAAGGTCTATGTCCACCCGGGCAGCCATGCCGGTTACTACCCGGGCGCCCATCCGGTCAGCCTCAAGCTGCTATTTGCCCCGGATGGCAAGATTTACGGCGCCCAGGCCATCGGCAAGGATGGCATCGACAAGCGCATCGACGTGCTGGCGGTGGCCCAGCGTGCCGGTCTCACCGTGTTTGATCTGCAGGATATGGAGCTCACCTATGCGCCGCCGTTCGGCTCGGCCAAGGATGTGATCAATATGGCGGGCTTTGTGGCAAGCAACCACCTGAAGGGGGACACCCTGCTCTGCCACGTGGCCGAGGTGCAGGCTCGCCACCCTCACCAGCTGGTGGTGGATGTGCGCAATGGCCCCGAGCTCGACAAGCTGGGCCGCATTCCGGGTGCCATCCATATTCCCCTCGACGAGCTGCGCAGCCGTCTGCACGAGTTACCCAAAGAGAAGGAGCTGCTTATCAGCTGTCAGGTCGGGCTGCGCGGCCATGTCGCCTGCCGCTTGCTGAGCCAGCACGGCTTTAAAGTGAAGAATCTCTCCGGCGGCTTCAAAACCTGGCAGATGGCCACCGCCGAGTAACCGTTTTATTTCTGTGCCTGTTTGCCCCTCTCCCTTGTGCGTGCAAGATGAGGGGCTTTTTGCCTCTGCTGTTCGCCCTCCTTGTTACGGCAATATTTCTACACACTTTTTTTCCTGCACCGGACAAAATTAACGTTTTGTTCAGGGGATGAGTGCTATAACCCCTGCCTCGTTCATGATGAACCGTGTAGTAGGGAGAGTGACATGCTGGATATGCTGATGGCCATTTGGCATCAGGATTTTGACGCCCTGGTTCAGATGCAGGCAGTGCCCCTGCTGATCAGTTGCCTGATGCTGGTGCTGCTGCTGGAGTCCGCATTCGTCTTCATGCCCCTGCCGGGTGACAGTCTGGTGCTGCTGGCCGGCGGGCTGGTGGGCATGGGGGTATTTGGCCCCGAGGTGACTCTCTGCTATCTGCCGCTGGCGGCGGGGATGGGATCCGTGCTGGCGTACTGGCAGGGGCGGGCCCTGCAGCGCACCCGCTTTATGGAGCATATCGAGCGGATGCTGCCCCCCGACAGCCTGCCCAAGGCGACCCGGCTGCTGAAAAAGTACGGTTTTCTGGCGATGTTCTCCTCCCGTTTTATCCCGTTCGTGCGGGTCTTGACCCCCATGCTGATGGGGATTGGCCGCCTGAGCGTAGTGCGCATGTGCGTGGCCAGCTTTGCCAGTGCCTTTATGTGGGCGCTCACGGTGAGCTTGCTGGGCAAGCTGGCGATGAATACCCCCTTCTTCCTTCATCACAGCGAACTGTTGACCCGGGCGCTGCTCATCACCTCGCTGGTGCTGTTTCTGGCGGCCGTCATGGCCATCCTGTTTCGCTGGTTCAAAGGCGGGGCAAAAAACGAGACCACCCACGACTAGATGACAACCCTTGCCGCACTGAATCAGTGGGCAAGGGGGTTCTCGCGCTGCAGGGGCGCGGAATTGTGCCCATTCGGGTAATGAGCTTTGTGTCGGGTGAGCAGGATGCCTTATCCTGTTTCCTGCCACGCTGCGCTTGCAGCGCTCCAACTCGGGATGGAACCTATGCGCCTCTTCGACTCTCCCCCTGCTTCTCACCGCTCTCACGCTGGAACTGGCGCTCTGCGCCACCGCTGGTCGGCCCTGCTGCTATCCGGGTTGGCCGGTTTGCTGCTGGCCGGTTGTGGCCCCGACAAGCCTGTCTCCAGTGGGCAGACCAAAGAATCCACAGCCCAGCAGGAGGCCGGGGCGCCGAGTTCAGTCGTACAAGCCAATGCCCGCCAATATCGGGATGCCCCGGCGCTGGCGCTGGTCTTCTCCGGCCCCCTGGCGCCCAAGGCGAACTGGCAGAGCTGGCTTTCGGTGAGTGAGGGGGGCAAGCAGGTGCAGGGAGAGTGGATCCTCGCCGAAGATGGCCGCACCCTCTATTTCCCGAACGTACAGCCCGACAAGAGCTATGAGGTGAGCCTCAAGGCGGGGCTGGGCCCATCCCCCCAGAGTTGGACCCTCAAGACCCGTCCGCTGGAGGCGGGGGCCTCCTTTACCGCCAGTGGCATGGTATTGCCGCTGCGCGACGAGCTGCGCCTGCCCATCAGCGCGGTCAACGTGGACGAGGTCAATATCGACTTCTTCCGGGTCGATGCCGAATACCTGCCCCGTTTCCTGGCCGAGTATCGCCCCGGCGCCGGCATGGGCAACTGGGAGCTTGAGCAGATCACCCAGCGGGCCAAGCGGGTGTTCAGCGGCCGCTATGCGCTGGAGCTCGATGCCAACCGGCGCGAGACCCGCCTCATCAATGTGAAGGAGCCGCAGCTGGCCGAGGCTGGCGTCTACTTTGCGGTGATGTCGCCTCTTGGCAACTACGACTGGCGCAAGGAGACCACCTATTTTGCGGTGAGCGACATGGGGCTCAGTGCCCGCCGTTACCGCGATCAGCTGGAGGTGTTCGTGAGCTCCCTGGCCAGCGCCGACCCCCTCAAGGATGTGCAGCTTTCCCTGCTCGACGAGAAGGGCAACCGGCTGCAGGTGCAAACCACCGATCCCCAGGGCCATCGTCGCTTCGATCAGGTGCAGGGGGCCCGCCTGCTGCTGGCCGAGCAGGGCAAGCATCTGGCGGTACTGCGCCTCGATGGGGCGGCGCTCGATCTCTCCACCTTCGATCTCGGCACCCAGCCCTGGCAGGCCCAGCAGTTGTATCTCTTTAGCGGGCGCGATCTCTATCGCCCCGGCGAGCGGCTCGACAGCGAAATCCTGCTCAAGGGGCAGGATGGCCAGCTGCTGCCGGGCATGGCGGTGGATCTGGAGGTGAAGCAGCCAGACGGCCAGCTGCTCGAACAGAAACGGCTGCTGCCGGACAATCTTGGCGCTGCCCACTATGGCCTGCGCCTGCCGGACGATGCGCCGCTCGGGCGCTGGACCATCAACCTCAAGACTGCCGCCGGCAGCCGTTTCGAGTGGCCTTTCCTGGTGGAGGAGTTTCTGCCGGAGCGGCTGAAACTGCAGCTTGGCAAGGGGCCGGATGGGGAAGTCACGAGTCTGGACGCCGCCCTCACTCTGCCGCTGCAAGGGGACTATCTCTATGGCGCCCCGGCGAGCGCCACCAAGGCGAAGGCGGAGGTGAAAATCAGCCGCGCCACCATTCCCTTTACCCAGTGGCAGGAGTTCACTCTGGGTGACGTGCTGCTCGCGGAGCAGGCCAAAGATCTCGAGCCCCTCAATCTCACCCTCGATGCGCAGGGGCAGGGGACTTTTTCGTTAGCTGATGAGCTCGACGGGGTGCGCGCCCTCGGGCCGCTGGAGGTGGCCTACCGGGTGTCGCTCGCCGAGCCCGGCGGTCGCGCCGTCAATCGCAGCCGCACCCAGTATGGCTGGCCCATGGGCAGCCAGTGGCCGGCGCTCAAGGCCGACTTCGTGGCAGATCGGGTAGAAGGGGGCAAGCCGCTCCCCTTCCAGATCCTCAACCTCGATGACAAGGGCCAGCCGCTGGCGGGGCCGGTGAAGGTGCGCCTTATCAACGAGTACCGCGACTACTACTGGCACTACGCCGATGGGGAGGGGTGGAAGTACGAATTCAACAGCCAGCCCTATCTGGAGCAGGAGCAGACCCTGCAGCTGGATGGCAAGGGGCCGACCCCGCTCACGCTACAACTGGCGGCGGGCTGGTATCGATTGGAAGTGGAGAACAGTCAGGGCCATCAATCCAGCCTGCGGGTGGAGATCGGCAGCTACGCCTGGGGTGGCGGTGGCGAGCAGGCGCGCCCTGACAAGATTGCCATCACTCTCGACAAGCGTGCCTATCAGGCGGGTGACAAGGCCAAAGTGACGCTGGTGGCGCCGCGCCCCGGTAAGGGCTTGCTGCTGGTGGAAGATGGCGACGGCCTGCGCTGGTGGCAGCGTATCGAACTCAAGGGAGCCGATGGCGATGCCAAGGATGCCCGCGGCGAGTTCGAGATCCCGGTCAGCCCCGAGTGGCAGCGTCATGACCTGCATATCTCGGCTCAAATCGCCGCGCCAGACAGTGCCTCCAAACCGGTCGGCAAGCAGCAGGGGCAGAGTCTGCGTTCGGTCGGTCTGGTGCCGCTTACGCTGGATCGAGAAGCCCGCCGTCTTCCGCTCACCCTGAGCGCGCCTGATAAAGCGGTGCCGCTCACCCGACTGGAGGTGACCGCCACCTCCACCCCCAACAGTCAGGGCCGCGTGGTGCTGGCGGCGGTGGATCGGGGCGTGCTCAATATCAGCGACTACCAGCCTCTCGACCCGTTCGAGATCTTCTTTGGTCGCAAGCGCTTCGCCCAAGATTTGTTCGACAACTACGGGCAAGTGATCCCGCCGCAGGATGGCAAGCTGGCCCGCCTCAACTACGGGGGCGATCGGGTGCCGCTGAAAAAGGGCGGCGCGCTGGAGAGCCGGGTCGAGATAGCCGCACTGTGGAGCGGCGAGGTGAGTTTTGACCAGCAGGGCAAGGCGGTGATCCCGCTCGATTTGCCCAACTTCAACGGCGAACTGGCGCTGATGGCGCTGGCCTGGAACGAACAGCAAGTCGGCGAGGCCGAGCGCGCCGTCAAGGTAGTAGCGCCCTTGGTGGCCGAAATTGGCTGGCCGCGCTTTGGCGCCAGAGGTGATGAGACCCGGGCGCTGGTGCAACTGCGCAACATGAGCGGCGAGGATCAGACCCTCTCCCTTGTCTGGACCCTCAATGGTGGGCTCAAGGCAAACGGCGAGCTGCCCCGCACCCTGGCCCTTAAAAATGGCGAGGAGCAGTGGCTGACCCTGCCGCTCACCGTGACCGGGGCGAGCGGTGTGGCGAGCCTGCAGTTGGCGGCCAGTGGCAAGGATTTTGCCATCAGCCGCGACTGGACTTTGCCGCTGCGCTCCCCCTGGCCTGCCGAGACTCGCCAACGCTACCAGATGCTGGCCCCCGGCCAGCAGATGAGCTTTGCGCCAGCTGAGCTGGCCGGGCTGGATCGCGCCAACCTGCAGGGGCTGCTCAGCCTCTCCGGCACTCCCCCCTGGGATCCGGCAGCCCAGTGGCAGGCGCTGGCCGACTACCCCTACGCCTGTCTGGAGCAGACCCTGTCCCGTGCCTGGCCTTACTTGCTGACCACGGCGGATGAGCGCATCGCATGGAGCAAACCCGCAGAGGGCAAGAAAGCGGCGAGCGAGGCGGATGTGCAACGCGCCCTGCTGCAGCGGTTGCAGCGGTTGCAACTGCCAAGCGGCGGTTTTGGCCTCTGGGATGGTCGCTCCGACGAGGAGCAGTGGCTCACCGCCTATGCCGCCGACTACCTGCTGGCGCGCAAGGAGGCGGGCGACGCCGTGCCGGAGGCGATGCTCAATCAGGCGTTGAACCGGCTGCAAAGCTATCTCACCGACAGCCAGTATGGTGAGCGCTGGAGCAGTGCCCCCGAGCACAGCCGGCTGGCCTATCAGGCCTACAGCGCCTATGTGCTGGCCCGGGTGGGCAAGGCGCCGCTCGCTACCTTGCGCCTTGTCTGGGAGCAGCAGGCCGATCACGCCCGTTCCGGTTTGCCGCTGCTCCACCTCTCCTTGGCGCTCTCGGCCATGGGGGATGAGCAGAACGCCGCCAAGGCCCTCAGCCGGGCATTGGCGAGCGAGCGCGGTGACGATTATCTGGGGGATTACGGTTCGCCGCTACGCGATCAGGCCCTCGAGCTCTCCTTGTTGCGCCAGCACAAGCTGGCTGCGGAGCGCTGGCCAGCCCTCAGTGCCAAGGTAGCCGATACCCTGGCCCACCGTCAGTGGCTCAGCACTCAGGAGCGGCTCGCCCTGTTGCAACTCGCCCGCTTCGATCCGGCCGTCGACTGGCAGGCCAGGGTGACCTCCTCTCTTGGCAGTGGATCCCTGAGCGGTTCGGCCGCCTTGCAGTTGGGCGCCCCCGAGGCGCTGGCGGCCAGCGCCATCACCAACGAGGGCAAGGGATCCCTCTATGTGCAGCGCACCTTGGTAGGTTACCCCGAGCAGGCTCCTACCCGGTTGAGTCAGGGGATAAGCGTGACTCGCAGCTGGTTCAACAGCGACGGTCAGCGTTTTGATCCCGCCAAGGTGAAGGTCGGCGATCTGGTGGTGGTGCGACTCAATGTCAGCAGTGAATCGGCGGTGCCCGACGCCCTGCTGGTGGAGATGGTGCCCGCCGGCTTCGAGCTGGAGAACCCGGCTCTTGGCAACAGCATCAAGCTAGAAGAGCTCTCGATTGAAGGGAAACCGGCGTGGCAGAGCGAGTGGAACGACTATCTCAAGCATCAGGAGTTTCGCGATGACCGCTACACGGCGGCGCTGGATCTGAGCGAGGGGAGCAACCAGCAGCTGGTCTACCTGATGCGGGCGGTGACGCCGGGTCGCTATCAGGTGCCACCGACCCAGGTGGAGGATATGTACCGACCCGAGATCCGGGCTGTGGGTGAGGATATCCACGAGGTGCGTATCTCTGAGTAACAAGCCTTCCCTTGAGCGGGTTCGCCCGCTCACTTTTTGGCAGCGTGGTTGGCTGAGCCTGGGTCGCAGTGGCCGCGCAGGCTGGCGCTGGCTTGGCGATCTGCCGCGCTGGCTGCGCTTTTCGGTGCTGGGCGTTGTAGCACTGCTGCTGTCATTGCTGGCGCTGGATCGGATTTTCCCGCCGCCGCCACTCGACCCGGCCTATGCGCGGGTGGTGCTCGACATGAAAGGGCGGCCGCTGCGCGCCTTTGCCGATACCAGCGGCGTGTGGCGTTACCCCGTAACCCTGGAGCAGGTCTCCCCCCGCTATATCGAGGCGTTGCTGGGTTACGAGGATCGCTACTTCTGGCGTCATCCCGGGGTTAATCCGGTGGCCATGGTGCGCGGGGTCTGGCAGTGGCTGCGCTACGGACGCGCCGTGTCAGGCGGCTCGACCCTCACCATGCAGGTGGCGCGTCTTATCGAGCCCTACCACAGGAGCGTGCCCGGCAAGCTACGCCAGATGGCGCGCGCGCTGCAGCTGGAGTGGCACTACGACAAGCGCACTCTGCTCACCGTCTACCTCAACCGGGCGCCGTTTGGCGGCAATCTGGAGGGGGTACAGGCGGCAAGTTTTGCCTATCTTGGCAAGAGCGCCGCCAAGCTGACCTATGCCGAGGCTGCGCTGTTGGCGGTGCTGCCGCAGGCTCCCAGCCGCAACCGGCCGGACCGGCATCCCGAACGGGCCCGCGCCGCCCGCGACAAGGTGATGCAGCGGCTGGTGGCACAGGGTGTCTGGCCCGAACAGGTGTGGTTGGAGGGGCGTATCGAGCCGGTGCTGGCTCGCGGTCACTTCACGCCGATGGAGGCGCCGCTCTTTGCCCGTCTCGCCGCCGACAATCAGGCGGGAGCGCTGGTGCACACCACCATTGATGGCGATCTGCAGCGCTGGCTGGAGGGGCGGGTGGCGAGCTATATCCGCCGTTTCCCCGAGCAGACCTCAGCGGCGTTGCTCTTGGTAGATAACAAAACCATGGCGGTGCGCGCCTACGTGGGCAGCGCCGAGTATGGCAATTTGCGCCGCCACGGTTACCTCGACATGGTGCAGGCGATCCGCTCTCCCGGCTCCACCCTCAAGCCCTTCATCTACGGTCTGGCCATGGATGAAGGGTTGGTGCACTCGGCCTCCCTGCTCTCCGATGCACCGAGGCTGGGCTCGGAGTACCGCCCCGCCAACTTTTCCGGCGCCTTTCAGGGGCCGGTGACCCTGGCCCAGGCGCTGCAGCAATCCCTCAACGTGCCGGCGGTGCAGGTGCTGGAGGCACTGGGGCCTGACAAACTGGTCAGTCGCCTCGACAACGCCGGAGTGCGGCTGGCGCTCTCCGACAAACCCAATCCTGCCATCGCGCTGGGGGCGGCGGGCATTCGGCTCGAACAGCTGGTGGCGCTCTACAGCTCGCTGACCCGGCAGGGGCAGGTGGCGATGCCGGTCTGGCTGGCGGGGCAGCAGGCGGTGTCGCGCCCCTTGCTGAGCCCGGGGGCCGCCTGGATCATCTGGCAGATTCTGAGCGCGCAGGGGCGCGCCGATCAGCCCTTTGCCAGCGAGGCGACCGGCCGGGTCAATCGACTGGCCTGGAAGACCGGCACCAGCTATGGCTACCGCGACAGCTGGGCTATGGGGGTCTCCGGTCGCTGGACCATCGGCGTCTGGCTTGGTCGCCCCGACGGTACCCCCATGCCCGGTTTTTACGGGCAGAGCGCGGCGGTGCCGCTGCTGCTTTCGGTCTACTCGCGATTGGCTGACAACAGCCCCCTGCCGGCACAACCCAACACGGTGAGCGAAGCCGAGATCTGCTGGCCGCTGGGACGCAAGGCGAGCGCAACCCTGCCTGAGGCCTGCTTGCAGCGCCAGAGTGCCTGGTTGCTGGAAGGGCGCGATCCTCCCACCTTGCCGGATCCCATGGACTGGCCCTCGCCGCTGCGTCAAGTTGCATTGACCGCCGCGGGCAAGCCGACGCTGACCCGTTGCCCCGATGCGGCGCAATCCGGCTTTCGGGCCCTCTGGCCATTGTCGCTGGAGCCGTGGCGGTCCCCCGGCGAGCGACGGCAGGCGCTGCTGGCCAGCGGCTGCGCGGGGGAGGGGCAGAGCGCCGAGCTGCAGGCTCCCATTCGCATCGTGGCGCTGGGGGAGGGCAGCCTTATCCGCAGCCAGCGTTACCGGCTGCAGCCCAAGGTGCTCGGCGGTGTCGGCAAGCCAGCCTGGTTTCTCAACGGCCAGCGGCTGCGTTGGGATGGCGATCAGGTGCTGAGCGTGGCGGGTCGTTATCAGTTGGTGGTGGTGGACGAGGCGGGCAACAGCGATCGTATCGAGTTTCGCGTGGTGCATCCTGACAGTGATGCTGGCACCATCACCCGGTGAGCGTTTTGCCGACAGCCATTGAGGTGAATGTAATTAACTATTTGAAATGCATCAATATTTGATTGGATGAATTAATTTGTGAATAATTACGAATTCATTCAAATCCAATCGGGAGTTCTCTTTTGCTGCGTGTTCTGTGTCCCTTGCTGGTGCTGATGAGTTCGGGCTGTGCCACGACAAATCATGGTGATCACCATGTCTCTCCTGAACGTACCGGGTTCTATTCACCTTTCGAACCTGCTTCCGAGAGTTTTGCTCGTTGCTATCAGAAACAGTTTGCCTGTACCCCTTCCAATATCCGCCGTGACAGGGCGATGGAAGCGCGCCGTGATGCACAAGAGCGGGCCAATCACCGAGGTGATGATTGGTAGGCCGCAGATAACGAGAGGGGTTGGCAGATGCCAACCCCTTTTTCATTCCGCTGATTCAGCCAGGCTGGCGCAGATGACCGAGCCGGGTGAAGAAGTGCTGGCTCTTGCGCTGGTGAAAGTGGCTCTTCTTGATGGGATGGAAGATGAGGTTGCTTTCGGGGTGGCTCGCCTTTAACTGGTGGAGCATCGCCACGGCAGGCAGGCTGGTGCTGACCAGGGTAGTGAGTGGCATGCTAAGGGTCTCGGGCCCCAGCAGTTGATTGAGCCCTTGCTGAGCCTGCTCAAAGCGAGTCAGGGCTGCCGGATCGGCATAGCCGCTGCCCAGCATGGCGAGCAGGCTGTCGAGGGCCAGATGAAATTCGGCCAGCTGTTGGCGAAAGCCGCTGCGCCCGCGCAGGGCAATCAGCTCTGCAAACGGAATGTCGGCCAGGTGAGTGGGCACTTGCAACGGAATCTCTAGATGGAAGCAATCCTGACCGCCGCGATTGTGGTAGCGGGATTCCAGCAGGTGGAGCAGGCGGTCGAGATAGTCGTGATCGGTAATGAGGGCCCCGTCATTGGCGAGTGCCCACTCACGGGCGAGGCGCATGGAGAGCAGGTTGGCAAAGCGCCGCGCCATTCTGATCCCCCCCTCATCCCGGGTTGCAAAGCCGTGAGTCAGGCAAAAGCCGTGCAGCCGCTCCAGTCCCGCTTGCGCGGGGCAGAAGCAGTCATGGTTGGCGCCCTGTCGCCAGCGGCCAATCAGCTCCTTGTTGCCAAATACCTTGTGGCGCACGAAATCGGGGGCCACCAAGCCGCTGATCTGGCTCTCCAACTGGGGAGTGATGGCTGCAAAGAAGGAGGTATCGGGCCGCTCGGCCAGCAGATCGGTCTGCTGTTGCAGGGTATCGAGCAGGGTGGTGAGGCCACTTTTTTCACTGACGGTGAAGACGAAGGCGAGCCGCTCCAGATAGAGCAGGGCAAATTTGAGCCAGAGCTCGTCGCGTACCTCCATGCCGGGGTAATAGATATAGGTCTTCATCGGATCAGTCTGTTGTCAAAAATCTGGCGAGGCGCAGGGTCGGGAATATACGCAAGATTGCGGCCGTGCGGCAAACATTGCGTGGGGTAATGTGAGCAAACGCTCATCCAGTAGGCGCTGGCCACAAAGTTCTGATATAATTCGCGCCCTTAAATCAAGGCCACCCGAGTCAAAACCATGAAGTTCATTATCAAGCTGTTCCCGGAAATCACCATCAAGAGCAAATCAGTTCGCCAGCGCTTCACCAAGATGTTGCAGGGCAACATCCGCAACGTGTTGCGCCGCTTCGACGAAGATGCCCGCGTACGGATGGATTGGGACAAGCTGGTAGTGAGCTCCCGCAACGATCAGTTCCACGCCCAGTATCTCGAGACCCTGGCCTGTATCCCGGGCATTCAATACTTCCTCGAAGTGCAACTGAGCAACTTTACCGACCTGCACGACATCTTCGAGCAGACCCGCGCCGTCTGGGGTGAGCGCCTGAAAGGCAAAACTTTCTGCGTGCGTGCCCGTCGCGTCGGCAAACATGACTTCAGCTCGCTGGAGCTGGAGCGCTATGTGGGCGGTGGCCTCAATCAGCATTGCGAAACCGCCGGTGTGCGTCTGAAAAAACCGGACATCCAGATCAATCTGGAAGTGGAAAATGACGAACTCTACATCATCAGTGCGGTACACCACGGTATGGGCGGCTTCCCGATGGCCACCCAGGAAGATGTGCTGAGCCTGCTCTCCGGTGGTTTCGACTCCGGTGTTGCCTCCTACCAGTTCATCAAGCGCGGTTGCCGCGTCCACTACTGCTTCTTCAATCTGGGGGGCGCTGCCCACGAGATCGGGGTGAAGCAGGTTGCCTATTACCTGTGGAACAAGTTTGGTGCCTCCCACAAGGTGCGCTTCACCGCTATCGACTTTGAACCTGTGGTCGCCGAGATCCTCGAGAAGGTCGACAACGGCCAGATGGGCGTGGTGCTCAAGCGGATGATGATGCGTGCCGCCGGTCAGGTTGCCGACTACTTCCAGATCCCGGCGCTGGTCACCGGCGAGTGCGTGGGCCAGGTCTCCAGCCAGACGCTCACCAACTTGAACGTGATCGACCGGGTGACCGACAAGGTGATCCTGCGTCCGCTCATCACCTGGGACAAGCCGGACATCATCAGCGAAGCCCGCCGCATCGGCACCCTGGAGTTTGCCGAGACTATGCCGGAGTATTGCGGCGTTATCTCCAAGAAGCCGACCGTGAAAGCCGAGCTCTCCCGCATTGAAGCGGAAGAGGCCAACTTCGACTTCTCCATTCTGGACAAGGTGGTCTCCGAGGCCCGTTACCTCGATATCCGCCGTATCGGTGAAGAGACCGCCGCCGAAGTACAAGAGGTGGAAACGACTCAGGTGCTGGGCGCTGACGAGGTGATCCTGGATATCCGCTCTGCTGATGAGCGTGACGAGAAGCCGTTGGTGGTGGAAGATCGTGAAGTGCTGCACATCCCCTTCTTCAAGCTTGCCACCGCCTTTGGCGATCTGCCCAAGGAGAAGACCTATCTGCTCTACTGCGATCGCGGCGTGATGAGCAAGCTGCAGGCGCTCTATCTGAAAGAGAAGGGCTTTGATAACGTCAAGGTGTACCGCCCGTAAGCGTGGTTTGCACTGCCCACAAAAAATCCGGCCAATGTGCCGGATTTTTTATTTCACGGGGTCAGTGATGACCATCAGGGGCAGGGGACCGGGGTGAAGGAGTCTTGCCCCTGGCAACGCCAGCCCATTTCCGCCTCCCGCATCTGCCACAGGTTGTCGCTGCGATAGAGAGTCAGGATGTAGAGCATGTCACTCTTGCTGCCATCGAGGGCCACCGAGAGCACCAGATCATTATCCAGCTGCTGGGCATGAATGCGACTGGGTATGTCACCATGTCCCACAAATCGCAGTGCCACCTCACGGTAGTCATTGACCCAGCGTTGTTGTTGATCACTGGCTTGACGTATCTGCTGGTTGAACTGCTGCACCGGCGCCGAGGCCAGTCGTCCAAACACTACTTGAGCTTCGGCGTGGGCTGCCGTCACGTTCGCCAGGAGGAGTGTGGTAAGCATACCGATTTTACGCATGAGAAGTTCCGGCTAACAACGACTGCTTCTATGACAACAGAAAAGCCTATTTGGTTCAACGCAAGGCCCACAGCGACATGATGGCGCTGTGGGCCTGCTCTCAATTGCGTTGCAGCGAGAAGGTGGGCAGTGACAGATGCCAGTAGATAGCCGCGACCCGCAGGCCAAACACGGCCGTCATGCAGATGAGCATGGCCGTTACCCTGTCCATGTTCGCCTCCAGCGCTAGGGTATAGAGAATTCCACCGAGGATACAGGCGGTGGCATAGATCTCTTTTTGCAGCACCATGGGCACTTCTCGCGCCAGTACATCGCGGATCATGCCGCCGGCTACGCCGGTCATGGTGCCCATGATCACGGCGATCAGACCCGGGGTGCCGAAGTTGAGGGCCTTCTGGGCACCGATCACGGTAAAGAGGGCCAGCCCGAAGGCATCCGCCACCGGCAGCACATACCAGGGCATCCGGCGGGGCAGCTTGACCATCCACATACCGATCAGCGCCGTCGCGATGACGACCCAGATATAGAGGGGATCGCGCACCCAGAACACGGGGGTAGCGCCCAGGATCATGTCACGGATGGTGCCGCCGCCGATGGCGGTCACTGCCGCCAAAACCATGACGCCAAACCCGTCCATTCTGAGCCGGCCAGCCACCAAGACCCCTGAAAACGCGAATACCGCAGTACCAAACATGTCGCTGATGTAAACAATCTGCTCAACCAGTGTCTGCATGGAGAACAACTCACGCCAAATTGTTGATGGGGCCGCGATTTTAGGGGCTGGCGAGCCCAATCGCCAACTGTGCTCGATAAAATTGCGAGTCGAGACGGACTTTTTCTCACTGCATGGACCGGGTGAGTCTCGACTGTGCCCGCTTGCCGCCGCCGTTGGCGGGGTTCGCAGGATTGCTCCAATCGTAGGTTTACGGGCGTTTTTTTCCTTAAGTTTCCCCCTGACCCGCCGATATATAAGGTAAGCGGCGTTAATGCGATGAAGCGTTGAAAAAAATGCTAAAGACATCCAAAAACGAGCCGTTAAATAAGACGCATCGGGCACAGAAAATAATAAAGCCTGAGCAAATAGAAGAGTAAATTTAATAGCTTAGGAGAATAGTCATGGCCATGTTTATCAACACTAACGTTTCGTCTCTCAACGCTCAGCGTAATATGACGAATTCGACCAAATCACTGGATACTTCTTATACCCGTTTGGCATCTGGCCTGCGCATCAACAGCGCCAAAGATGATGCAGCGGGCCTGCAAATCTCCAACCGTCTGACCTCTCAGATAAACGGGCTGGATCAAGGCAACCGCAATGCCAACGATGGTATCTCTCTGGCGCAAACTGCCGAAGGGGCCATGGATGAAGTGACCGGTATGCTGCAGCGGATACGCACCTTGGCTCAACAATCTGCCAACGGATCCAACTCAGCCAAGGATCGTCAAGCCCTGCAAAAAGAGGTGGATCAACTGGGGGCTGAGGTTAATCGTATCTCCAGCGCGACCACCTTTGCGGGTACCAAGCTGCTCGATGGTTCCTTCGGTGGCACCTTCCAGGTCGGTGCGGATGCCAACCAGACCATAGGCTTCAGCCTGAGTCAGGCCGGCGGCTTCAGCATCTCCGGGATTTCTGCTGCGGTGACCGCTGGAACGGCTGACTCTATTTTTGTCAGCGGTTCAGCTGGTGCTATCGATATCAGCACTCAGAGTACAGCACAAGATGTGTTGGGTGCAGTTGATTCCATGTTGGAAGTCGTTGATGGTAAGCGAGCAGAGTTGGGTGCGGTACAAAACCGGATGGACTCGACCATCCGCAACCAAGCCAACATTTCGGAAAACGTCAGCGCAGCCCGCTCGCGTATTCGCGATGCGGATTTCGCTACCGAGACTGCCAATATGACCAAACAAAATATTTTGCAGCAGGCTGCATCCAGCGTTCTGTCGCAAGCCAACCAGCGCCCGCAGGCCGCACTCCAACTGTTGCAAGGCTAACAAAAGAAAACAGGGCGGTTGTTCAGGCCGCCCTGGTCAAGAGATGGAACAAAGGGGTGTTCGGGTTAGCACTCTGTTCTATCGGGAGAAAATCAATTCTCTACTAGTAATGCCAAGTGTTGTCCAGATGTTCAGTTCTGTCACTCTTGGTCATATTCTCCTGAGCATATGCTCAACGTTAGGCCGGTTCGCCGGCCATTTTTTATTGTGTCGCCAAATTGGCGTCACTCTTCTATGACAAGGCACAAAACGTGCCAACACTACCTTAACCCTGCGTTTACGCCACTTGCCGACCTGGCATAGTATGGCGGCTCTTCTGATATCTGTGATTTGCCACCAGCCGGATAAAAATTGCCGCTTTCGGCAAGGATTTTCCTAAAGCTTGTCCTCCTGCGGCCGTTACATAAAGTGAAGCAATCGAGGGGTGTTCGGAATCCAACGTTTGCACTACTGCGGGTGGCCTGTTCGTTCAAACAACCACCCGCCAGAAGAGAGAGGCATGTTCAACCTGCTCTTCTAACGGTGGGACGTCGCTTTGGCGGCGCAACCCGCAGTCGTATGTTCTTCGGGAGAATTTATTATGGCCATGTTCATTAACACCAATACGTCATCACTGAACGCCCAGCGTAATTTGATGAATACCAGTAAATCCTTGGATACTTCATATACCCGCTTAGCATCAGGCCTGCGCATCAATAGCGCAAAGGACGATGCGGCCGGTCTGCAGATTTCCAACCGTTTGACATCTCAAATCAACGGTCTGGATCAGGGTAACCGTAACGCCAACGATGGCATCTCCCTAGCACAAACAGCGGAAGGTGCTATGGACGAAGTGACCGGCATGCTGCAACGTATGCGCACCTTGGCTCAACAATCTGCCAACGGATCCAACTCAGCCAAGGATCGTGCAGCGTTGCAGAAGGAAGTGGATCAACTGGGGTCTGAAATAAACCGGATCTCGAAAGATACTACTTTCGCCGGTACCAAGCTGCTTGATGGAACATTTGGTGGTAGTTTCCAAGTTGGTGCTGATGCCAACCAGACCATAGGCTTCAGCCTGAGTCAGGCCGGCGGCTTCAGCATCTCCGGGATTTCTGCTGCGGTGACCGCTGGAACGGCTGACTCTATTTTTGTCAGCGGTTCAGCTGGTGCTATCGATATCAGCACTCAGAGTACAGCACAAGATGTGTTGGGTGCAGTTGATTCCATGTTGGAAGTCGTTGATGGTAAGCGAGCAGAGTTGGGTGCGGTACAAAATCGATTGGATTCAACCATCCGCAACCAAGCCAACATTTCGGAAAACGTCAGCGCAGCCCGCTCCCGTATTCGTGATGCTGACTTTGCCACCGAGACTGCCAATATGACCAAGCAGAACATTCTGCAGCAAGCGGCCTCAAGCGTATTGGCACAAGCCAATCAACGTCCTCAATCGGCGCTATCTCTGCTTGGCTAACGATGGATAGTGGCTGATTGAAATGGGAGAGATAAGATGGCAACTGAACTCGGTAATCTGTCATCTGCCAATGGCGCTTCCTTACAGCTAAGTGACAAGAGCGGCCAAGTGGCCGCTCAACTGCTTTCTGGTTTAGTGGAAGAACCTGGTGTTGCACTGCGGAAAAATCAGGATGTGACAAAAACTGATCTCCAGCCGGTACAAAGCCAAGCAGAGATTGAAAAACAGGTACAAAATTTGCAAGAATTTGGCTTGCAACAAGGCTGGACGGTTAATTTCAGCATGGAGCAAGACCTGGGGCAGGTAGTGATCAAGGTGGTGGATTCTGATACCCGATCCGTTATACGGCAAATTCCGAGTGAAGAGCTGATCGCAATTCACAAGCGGATACAGGCCCTGCGTCAGGGTGATGCGGGTGCTAACCCGAAACTGGGCCTGCTGCTAGATAGTGAGATTTAAATCGAATAAATGAGGAGAATATAACATGGCAATTACCTCTGCCGGTGCGGGTTCTGGGCTTGATCTCGAGAGTGTGATAGCGGCCAGTGTGGCGGCTAAAAAAGCACAGTTACAACAACCAATCATCAAAAAGCAAAACAGCACCCAGATCGCGATCTCTGGTATTGGTCAGCTAAAATCATCTCTCACCACCTTCACTGATATTCTCGATACATTGAGCAAACCTGGCGCTTTCAATAAACGGGCTATCAATATCACCCAAGATAAAGATAACCCAGTGATGAAAGTAGAGAGTAAAAGCGGCGGTTCCAATGGCCAGTACAACGTCACCGTCAATAAATTGGCGACCGCCAGTCGCCAAGAGGGTATCTTTGATAGCTCAACGACTGCACTTATTACTCAAGATGGCCAACTGACATTCAAAGCTGGTGCTAAAGAGTTCAAAGTGGATGTTAAAGCTGGGGATACTCTGCAAGATATTCGCAAGAGTATTAACGGCAATAGTGATAACTTCGGGTTAAGTGCAAACATTGTTAACACTTCAGATGGTAAGGCAAAATTAATTATTGATTCGGGTATCTCTGGCGATGGCAAGGATCTGACCATCACTGGAAATACATCAGAACTTGGGATGTTCTCCATCGGTGCTCCTGGCAGTGTGATGAATCAAAAACAGGCCGCGAGCAGTGCCGAAATTATAGTTGATGGCAATACACTAAAAAGTGATACCAATGTTTTTGATGATTCTATTCAAGATTTGAAACTTACGGTATTACGAGTATCTGATAAAGATAGCAGCGGTGATCTTAAACCTAACAAAGTGGATATATCTACCGATAAATCTTCAATTGAAAGTATGGTGAAACAGTTCATCGATGGCTATAACGCACTTCAGGATAAGATGGACGAGCTGGGCAAGCGTAACAGTATTGTCGGTGGAGTTAGACAAGATGATGGTGGTGCTCTCGCCGGTGATGCCAGTACGCGAACAATTAGCAACTTTATGGATAATACCGTCACAGGAAAAACGGGTTCGAGTACAACATATTCAAGTATTTTCGAAATTGGCATAAAAATGGATAATAAGGGCAAGTTATCTCTAGATAAAGAGAAATTTGGCCAAGCTGTGGATAAGAATTTCGATCAGGTTGTGGCTCTATTCGGGGGTGAGAATGGCCTTGCTGGTACGTTGAATAATGGACTTAAAGAGTATACCAAGTCAGGTGGCATGTTGGCTGAGCGTACCGATACACTGAATGCAGACTTACGTAGTTTGAATCAAAAGCAGGCAACATCAAATGCTCAGCTAGTAAAATATGAAGCATCACTGCGTGCACAATATGGCACTCTGGATGTTTTAATAGCAAAAATGAATAACTCTGCATTAGCGTTGCAGTCATTAAAGATTAACAATAAAAATAACTGATAATTATTATTAGAGGGCACATATAATGTACCAACGTAATCTAAAAGCATATAAAGCAACCAGTATCGCAGCTGATCTTGCTGTTGCAGATCCTCATCGTGTTATTCAACTCATGATGCAAGGCTTTTTAGAGCGGTTGGCGCAATCTAAAGGCGCGATAGAACGTGGTGACTTGGAAGCAAAGTCTATTGCAGTTTCTAAAGCTCAAGGACTATTACATGGATTACGGGATGCGCTTGATATGAGTCAGGGCGCGATTGCTGAAGATTTGTACAAACTCTATGCATATATGGATGAGCGGATTTGGGATGCCAGTCTGGCACTAGATGTCACACCCCTTGACGAGGTTATGGCACTAATGGTGACGATCAAGTCTGCTTGGGATCAATTGCCGGAAGTCGAAAAGCAGCGTGGCTATCAGATGCGACAAAAGTTGGGTGAGCTGTGAGAGTCACTCTTACCTCCCTCAATGAGGCATTACAGGATAATCTCCACTTGATAGAGGGTCTATTGCAACAGCAGCAATATGATGAGGCTGTACTGTGCATGGATAACCGATTGGCCTTAATAGATCAGTTGACACAACTGGCCAAAGATTGCCCGCTGCAACAGCAGGCGGTGGCGGAATTGGCTGCAACGCTGTCCATTCAAGAAGAAAGGTTGAAAGTATTAACTATCAGTCATCATAAAATTGTTTTTAAAAAGCTGATTCAAGTTGGGAAAGGTAACAAGGCTGGGCAGGCCTATAACCTTAATAGCAAGGAGTTCTGATGTCGGTCAATATAGATGCGGTGCTGGTAAAAGCTGAGCAGGAAATGCTGAGACTTCAACAACAAGCAGAGCAGGAAGCTGCCATGAAGGTGGCATTGCCCCTTCGCTTTGCACAAAATATGGCGGCGTTTCGCCAATATATTCCCCATATTGCCGACATCTATGAGGGTTATCAGCCCACCCGTCCATTCAAGTTCTTCTGCAGTGAAAACGGTCAACCCAATCTGGCATGGTTGGATGATGATGTCGCCGTGTACGGTCCCGAACCTTATCTCATCTGTAAGACGCTGGTGAAGGAGTTCATGGATAAGGGGGGATTGTCCAGGTTCTCCTTCAGCAAGGAGGCCAATCCCCTTGGCTTCATGCATGTCGAGTACCTCAACAAGCTGAATGCTTATCTTGACGACATTTCCGCTCGGGAAGAGAGGCTGGGCCAAGTGCCCCATGAGGTACCGAGTGCCCTGATCTTTGGGGTGGGTCTGGGGTATCACCTCGGTTATCTCTATGAAAGGTGCAAGATCGGTACTCTCTTTCTGTTCGAGCCGGACCTGGATCTCTTCTATGCCTCTTTGTATTGCTTCGACTGGGCGCCGCTGCTCGGCTATTTGCATCAGGAAAACCTCGGCCTGCATATTCTGCTGGGGCAGGATGAAAACACCATCGTTAAGGATTTCGCATCAGCCATTCAGCGCCGAGGTTCCTTCTTGGTTGCCAATGCCTTCATCATGTGGGGCTATCAGAACGAAAAAATCAGGAAATTGATAGAGATAGTGCAGCAGGAATATTACCAACTGGTGATGGGATGGGGTTTCTTTGATGATAATCTGATCGCACTGTCTCATACCATCAATAACATCGAGCGTGCAGTGCCATTTTTGCAGCACAATAAAAAAATCTCACCAGTATATCAACGAACCCCTGTCTTTATTATTGCCAATGGTCCCTCATTAGATGAATCTATTGCGGTTATCAAGGCACATAAAGATAGGGCCATTTTGATTTCTTGCGGCAGTGCCATGACCGCTTTGCACAAAGTGGGCATAAAACCGGATATCCATGTTGAAACGGAGAGAACCAAGATAGTTTACGATTTCCTAGCCAATTTGAACGACCCTGATTATCAGCGTGAAATTCTATTCTTGAGTAGTGATGTTATCCATCCAGATTGTTCTACACTTTTCAACAAGTCCATGCTCACGTTTAAACTCGGTGAGCCAGGTTTTACTCTTTATAAAAATTACTTTTCTCACTTGCAGCATTGTGCCGCGTTTAGTGGTATGAACCCATTGGTTGGCAATATTGGTGTAAGTCTACCCATTAATCTTGGTTTCAAGAACATATATTTATTTGGTATGGATAATGGTTACCGGCAGAGAGGGCATCATCATTCTAGATTTAGTGCATATTATAATAATAATGATAAGGCCGAGGCTTTTGGAGAGAAAGTTTATGGTGATAGCCAGAGAGCATGTGAGGGAAACTTTGGTGGTGTGGTTATCAGTAACATCATGTTTGATACTTCTCGCCGTGTGACAGAGGCGGTATTAGCCGCAAATAGCGATGTCCAATGCTTCAACTGTAGTGATGGTGCCAAAATTGAAATGGCTAGGCCTCTACTTAGTACGGAAATACAGCTTTCTCAGTCGATCAATAAGTCAGCCTTGATTGAAGAAATCACCGGGTTGGGAGCACCTATTGTCTTGTCAAAGCAGGACTTATACCCACTGTTAGATATTGATTTCTTTAACGTATTTATAGACAAGATGACTGATGATTGGCAGTGCTCATTTTCGTCTAGAAATGAACTGAATCAGCTTATGTTGCGTAATTTTGGTTATCTTGCGCAGATTGCTGCGACAAAGCAGCAGCATATCGCACAAGTTATGATTGGCTCAATGAATTATGTTTTCAGTCTGTTAAGTACTATTCTTTATTCATTTGAAGGAGAGGCGAAAACGCTGGCGTTGATGGAGCCAGCTATTGGTTTATGGCTGGAATTCTTGTCAAAAGTAAGGGATATGTATCCACGAGCGCTTGACAGTGTAGATATGATTGATGATCATCAGACTATGGAGTTATTTAAGAAATGAAATTTTCATTTCTTTATATCTGTAACAAACAATATTAATTTCTGGAAGTTTAATAATTATACTTAGGATGTATTAACGGTAAGAGGTCGCTATGGAATATCATTCTGATTTAAAAAATATAAATACTCCGAGTTGCATATTCCGGCCGATCATGAACACCAATTCCGATTCAACGTGAACACCATTTCCGGACCAATGTGAACGCTCA